>NZ_BAABFL010000016.1:0-136722 GCF_039540975.1 Kistimonas scapharcae | reverse complement strand
AGGCGGTAATGGGAACATGGGGATGAGCTTAGGCGGCAGAACGTGAAATCGCCTTATGTACCGGTTTTTGAGTACTTACGAAAGAGTTACGCTAAGGAAGGTGCGAATAAGTCCACCTTCACCTTCGGTAACCCTTGGCATTACTGACACTGCTATTGGGAAAAGAGACTTATTCGCAGTTTCCCTAAGTGGAATGAAAGGCGGTAAATGAGATTTCTCATTGCTCGTTAAATATTGTGCTCTAGTATTATACTTTCTTTTAAAGGTGTTCTGGTTAGGTGGTTGACATAGGGTGGGAATCAAAAGGATGACATATTCTCACAGTAAGCGATGCTTCGATTTGTTTGTTGCTCTGTGTGCATTCCTGATTTTATGGCCATTGATTCTTATTGTTGCCTTGGTTGTTCTTGTTCGCGATGGAGGGCCTTTGGTTTATTCGCATAATCGAGCAGGTTTCGAAGGAAAAGCGTTTACTTTATACAAGTTTCGTACGATGAACCCTGTATCCGGCGATGTGGGCGGCGATCATGATGCACTTAGGATTACCTCTCTTGGTTACTGGCTTCGCCAAACCAGTCTGGATGAATTACCTCAACTGTGGAACGTGATCAGAGGGGACATGAGTCTTGTTGGTCCGAGGCCATTACCGATGGCTTATGTTGATCGATATAGCCATGAACAAAAGCAGCGACTGATGGCTATGCCTGGTATCACAGGATGGGCTCAGATCAATGGTAGAAATGCGTTGTCCTGGGATGAAAAGTTTACATTAGATACCTGGTATGTGGAGCATGCCTCATTCTGGCTGGATGTGAAGATTCTGTTTTTGACGATCTTTAGAGTTATGCAGCGAAAGGGAATTGTGCATGACAGTGCAGTAGCTGATACCACAATGCCGGAATTTCTTGGTAACAAAACACAACCCAATCATAAGAAGGTGGAGGATTGATGCCGATTACATCGTGGCCGTCGTTCACTGAAGAGGAAGCCAAGGCGGTATCTAGGGTACTTTTGTCAAATAAGGTGAATTATTGGACAGGGACAGAAATACGTTTATTTGAACAGGAATTCGCGGAGTGGACTGGTACTGAGCATGCTGTTGCTTTAGCGAATGGGACGCTGGCACTTGAGTTGTCATTACTGGCGCTTGGTATAGGTTATGGTGACGAGGTGATTGTCACACCGAGGTCATTTATAGCATCTGCTAGTTGTATTCTGCGTTGTGGCGCTATACCGGTTTTTGTGGATGTGGATCCGGATAGTCAGAATATTACGGCAAAGACCATTTCAACGGCCTTAACTGAGCGCACGAAAGCGATAATTTGCGTTCATATGGCCGGCTGGCCCTGTGACATGGATCCTATTCTCTCCCTTGCCCATGCGAGAGGGATTTTTATCGTTGAGGACTGTGCCCAAGCTCATGGGGCTCTTTATAAGGGTAATCGAGTGGGTGGTATAGGTCATATTGCAGCTTGGTCGTTTTGTCAGGATAAAATCATGACAACCGGTGGCGAAGGCGGCATGGTGACAACCAATGATGCCCAGCTCGCTAAAGCTGTTTGGTCATTGAAAGAACATGGTAAAGCACCTGAAGCCTTGGAATCTTGTGCCTCCAGAGGTAAAGGGTATCGTTGGTTACATGATTCTCTGGGTACCAATGGGCGCATGACTGAGATGCAGGCTGCGATTGGTCGTATTCAGCTGGGGCGTGTTGCTGACTGGGTAGCTAAACGGCAGGCTAATATGAAAGCGATTTCGTCAGTTTGTTCTCGTTACACAGCATTACGAGTACCTGACATACCTCAAGATATTGATCATGCAGGTTATCGTTTTTACCTGTTTGTGGAGCCTGAACAGCTTAAAAAAGGTTGGAGCCGCGATCGTGTTCTGGAAGAAATTAATGCGTTGGGTGTGCCCTGTTTTACTGGGGCATGTCCTGAGTTGTATAGAGAGTTACTTTTTGAGTCCAAAAAATATAAATTAGGTGGTAACTTGTCTCACGCAAAACATTTAGGTGAAGTCAGCTTGGCTTTTCCCATTCATCCATCAATGTCATCTGAAGATGTTGATATAATAAAGTTGGCAATTAAGACAGTAATGGATAGTGCGATGCATTGATGGTTTTGTGCTTTTTGACCGTCAAGTCGGTTTTGTTTTTATCGCTTTATAAATATTCTTAAAAAGAACATATTGATTATGCAGGGCTCTGGTAATTTTGAGAGAAGTGAAGGTCGGTTCGAAAGAATTGATGTGTTGGATTTATTTATCAAAAGAAATGTGTTGCCGTTAGGTTTATTTTTCCAGCTGACGGGTATGCTTTGGCTTGGCTCTATTGAATATTATGCCATGCTAACCTATATTTTTTGTTTTTTTCCGGGCTTGATTTCTCTCTGTTTGCATTTATATTGCTTTGGAATGCGTTCATGCTTTCGTGGTCTGACGGTAGGGGAAAAACTTCTTTCTGTTCTTTTTTTGTGGGTTGTGATTAATTCACTTTTTATGAATGATGCTGTCAATCAGGAAGCTGTATTAGTGCGAGTGGTTACGGCTTGTCTCTATTTATATGTTGTAAGAACGGTGGTTTTGTATGGACAAAATAACCATGAATTATTTCTGTTGTCTGCGTATGTAGCCACTTTATTTGCTCTGATAACACTGGTTTATCATTATGGAATATTAGAGCAGCCAATTGGCGTCAGGATTGTTGGTGTTGAAGGTTATAGGGTTGGGAGCTTAGGTATTGAGGAGTTTGGTTATCTTGTAAGCCCGATTTTGGCAGCGCTATATTATGGTGTGTTTGCCTCAATGTTGTGGGTAGGCCTGATTAATGGCTTATATAAAAGTAAGCGGAAGACTTTCATTGTCATGGTGTGCATTTCTGTTATCTTCACATTTATTTTGTTTTCTGGATCGCGTGGGCCACTTCTGGCTTTTGCTGGGATGGTCGCAATGAGTTTTTTGCTGATTAATAGCCATGGAAAATCAAAGCTGATGCTTGTGTTACTGGCTTTTGGGTATGTTCTGCTGTTTTCTTTTAATCAAAAAATAGCGACGTTGATCAACAATACATTCATTGATGGTTTCAGTGGTCGCTTTACTATATGGGAAACGACAATAGCATATATTTCCCAGCATCCACTCGTTGGACATGGTAGTTTTGCAGAATATCCTGGGCCAATTATTGAGGGGCGAATTATGAAACACCCTCATAGCATGATACTTGGTCTTTTATTCTACTGGGGCATACCTGCTGCAATTCTCTATATTGCGACGGTAGTTTGGGGAGTGTTCATATCATATGTACATAGGGATCAACCACACATGCAAATGGCAGGATGTATACTGGTATTTGGATTTGTTGGGATGCTGACAGATACATTTAATCTGCTTTCCAGGCCAGGTCTGGAATGGTTGTTGTTTTTCTTTCCGGTTGCTTTATGTGTTTCTAAAAAAGAAGTTCGGCCTGTTTCTAGTAATTGAAGAATCGGTGCGTCCTCCGTTTATGTATTTTTAGCGATTAAAATGATTATTGTTTAATTCATTATTGTTTGAATGATATAAAAAATGTTGAATCCATCGTTGGTTAAAAAAATAACATTCGAGAGTTTGTCTCGTGATGTTAAACATGGTGTTTTTGCATGCCTTGATATTGCTGTAGTTTGCTTTTCTCTCTGGTTGGCACTTTATATTCGCTTGGGTGATTTTGATCGAGCTAATCCGTTGGGTGATGCACAACCTTTATATCTGTTGGCAGCATTTTCAGCATTAATATCATTCAATTTTGTCGGTGTATATAGAGCGCTTTTGCGCCATATGGATATTCATTACCTTGTGATCTTGTTTAAGGGGGCAGGGTATATGGTCGTTGTAATGATGTCTTGTTATTATCTACTTCAGATAGCGGCTATTTTTCCACGTACGGTACCGATTTTATTCGGATTGCTCACGTTGGTTATTATGGCTTCATATCGTTATATGACTCGTTCATGGTTGTTTGGGTTAAATAAAATCAGTCAGTTAAAACGGAATAAATATCGTTCTACATTATCAAGAAATGTACCGGCGGTCATTTATGGGGCAGGCGAAGCAGGAGTGCAGCTGTTGGAAGCCTTACGCTCTGGTGATGAATATGATCCTGTTGCATTGCTTGATGATGATGAGGCTTTGCATGGTCGAACGGTTTCTGGTTGCCGAATTTTCAAATCAGGAAGCCTGAATGAGGTTCTAGAGCGCTATGATTGTTGTGATGTGTTTTTGGCTTTACCTTCACTGCCGCGTCATAAGCTGGCAGGTATAGTGGAGGGTATTGAAAAGCCTGGGTTAAGAATCCAGTCTATTCCGTCGCTAAAACTACTGGCTGGAGGCAAGTTCACAATTAATGATGTGCGTGATATTCGCGTTGAAGATGTTCTGGGGCGCGATGAAGTGCCCGCGATAGATTCACTGCTTGAAGAATCCGTTAAGGATAAGGTGGTCATGGTAACTGGTGCGGCGGGCTCTATTGGCTCAGAGTTATGCCGCCAGTTACTGGCGCTCAAACCAGAATGCCTGATCATGTTTGATCATTCGGAGTATGGGCTGTATGAGACAAGTGAGGCAATAAATGCGTTAAGCGTGAAGCTGGGGAGTTGCGCGCTGGTTGTTTCAGTACTAGGTACCATAACAGACGCTAGGCAGCTCGTTGATGTCATGACAACGCATCAGGTCGAAACGGTGTATCATGCTGCAGCATACAAGCATGTCCCCATCATTGAAAATAATGTTTTTGAAGCGTTTCGTAATAATGTTTTGGGGACACTGTGTTGTGCTCAGGCAGCTATCATCGCAAATGTTCAACGGTTCATATTGATTTCATCCGATAAGGCTGTTCGGCCTGCCAACATCATGGGGGCCTCGAAACGGGTTGCCGAAATGACATTGCAGGCAGCGAGCAGCCTTAATCTTATTACTTTATACCCTGTCAAAATGCCTGCCGACTTTGGGAATCGTGATGATGTCTTTGATAAAACAGTTGCCAATCGAACATCATTCACAATGGTTCGATTTGGCAATGTTCTTGGGTCCAGCGGATCAGTCGTGCCTCTGTTTCGAGCCCAAATTCGTACTGGTGGACCGCTGACAGTCACACATCCTGATATGCATCGCTATTTTATGACGATTCGTGAGGCGGTCGAATTGGTGATACAGGCAGGAGGTATGGATAATTCCGGTGAGGTGTTTGTGCTGGATATGGGGGCACCGGTCAATATCAGGACACTTGCCCAGCAAATGATCCGACTGTCTGGATTGACGCTTAAAGATGCAGAGCATCCTGAGGGGGATATTGAAATTGTACATACGGGGTTACGACCGGGTGAAAAGCTGTATGAAGAGCTGCTGATTGGTGATCGGGCTTCTCCGACTCGCCACCCCAAAATCTTCTGCGCGAATGAAACGGTTATGAGCTGGTCAGAGATTACTTCCTTGCTCGATAGCATGTTTGTGGCTTATCAGGAACAAAACATTTTGCAGTTAAAGGCGCTGTTTATGTCGGCCACACATTGTACGTTACCTGAATCCGACACGATTACTGATGCCTCGTTATCAGTGAAAACATGACAACCATGTCTGACATCTGTAAGTAGTAGCCTCCGATATTCCCGCCCAGTTTTTTCATTTTACCCTATCCTGTACTGACTCCCTTCAGTCATTTTGCTCCCCTATAATCGAATGGCCAAGAGTGTTTATCCATGAGCATGCTGATCAGTCTTGCAGGTATTTTGGTGTTAGTTGGTATCGCCTGGCTTTTGTCGTCTGATCGGCAATCCATAAACTGGCGGACGGTCATAGGGGCATTTCTGATTCAGGCCTGTTTTGGGGCATTTGTTCTCTATATTCCCTTTGGAAAAGATGTTTTGGGCGGCATATCTTCTGCAGTCCAACAGGTGATGAGCTATGCCAATGAAGGCATTACCTTTGTTTTTGGTGACCTGGCGCGCTTTAAAGTGGGATTTGTTTTCGCGATCAATGTGCTCCCCATGATTATCTTCTTTTCAGCATTGATTTCTGTTTTGTACCACCTGGGCATCATGCAACGTATTATCCAGTTGATTGGTGGTGCCTTGCAGCGCGCATTAGGCACGAGTCGTACGGAGTCCTTATCAGCGACAGGCAATATTTTTGTGGGCCAAACCGAGGCTCCGCTGCTGGTAAAGCCTTACATTGCCACCATGACGCGATCGGAACTGTTTGCTGTGATGGTCGGTGGTCTGGCTTCAGTAGCGGGTTCGGTACTTGCGGGCTATGCCAGCCTGGGTGTTGAACTGAAATATTTGATTGCAGCGAGCTTTATGGCGGCGCCCGGCGGTTTGTTGATGGCTAAGCTAATTTGTCCGGAAACATCGCAGGTCAATGATGCTGTCACAGAACTGAGTCGGGAGGATCATGCCAATCTTCTTGATGCAGCTGCAACCGGAGCTTCATCCGGTATGCGTCTGGCCGTGAATGTTGGAGCGATGCTGCTGGCTTTTATTGCCTTGATTGCTTTGCTGAACGGTATTATTGGCAGTATTGGGGACTTGTTTGGGTTTGAGGATCTGAGTCTGCAGGAAATCCTTGGATACCTCTTTTCGCCCATTGCTTTTATTATCGGTATTCCCTGGGACGAGGCCATCATGGCCGGCAGTATGATTGGCCAGAAGGTCATCGTGAATGAGTTTGTCGCTTATGTTGATTTCATTAATATGCGAGATGTGTTGTCGACACAGAGCCAGGCCATTATTACCTTTGCCCTGTGTGGTTTCGCAAACTTGTCGTCTATTGCCATATTGCTGGGAGGGTTGGGTGTATTGGCGCCGAGTCGACGTCATGATATTGCGTCACTGGGGCTGAAGGCGGTTATTGCAGGTACGCTGTCAAACCTCATGAGCGCAGCGATTGCCGGATTTTTTCTTCCGCTGTGAGCCTCCTGCAGCCATTGCTTTGATGTTGTGGCAGTTGAGTAGGTTAAAGGCGTCATAGTAGACTGGTAGCTACAACAGCAATAAATCCAATAATAATGAGCCATATCCCGGATGGATAGCTAATGCGATGTAAAGGGATTGTTTTTGTATTTATCATCGTTGCATCGCTTCTTCAGTTTCAGTCAGCGTATGCAGCCAAACCGCCCAAAGGGTATCAATGGGAAGCCTGTGAATTTATCACGTGCTCTTTTCTTGTGCCTGATGGATGGGCGTTTGAGCGGTTAGAGAACAATAACACCGTACGGTTTGTGATTACCAAAAGGCGGCATAAGCAGCCCCTCGCTCCTCGAGTACGTGTCAATGTGCTGCAGCAGGCTGAGTCCCGGACCGGCATCCCTGCCGAACGGCATCTTGATCTTTTCATGAAAGATTTATACAAGTCGTCCCGCGTGCTGGAAACTTGGCAGCGAAAAGGAGGAGCTTTCAAAAGCGTGGCAGCAACCGCGATCCACTATACCAATGCCAACAATCCAACCCAGCAGTTCAATCTACTGATTGCCAATGTGGTGACAGGAACGCTCTATGTCATGAGCTTTGAAGCTGTGCCGGAATTCTGGGATCAGGAATGGATTATTGTTGAACAGATATTCGAACAGTTGCGTCTGGATGAGCGTGTTTGACGTCTACTGGAAGAATGGCAGGGTGAGAAAACCCTTTAACACGAGTGCGTTTAAAACATCCGTAAAGAATGAACCGAGCAGGGGAATGATCAGTAGTGCCTTTGGCGAAGGGCCGAATTTGCTCGTGATGGTTTCCACATTGGCCATCCCAACGGGAGTGGCGCCTAGTCCCGAGCCGATAAACCCGGAAGAAATAACCGCGGCGTCGTAATCTCTGCCAGCAAACCGGAAAACGATAAAATAGACAAACAGCACACTGATCACCGTTTGTGCGATGGTGATGATAACAAGTGATGAGGCGGTATTCGCCAGCAACCCCAATTGAAGTGACAACAGGCTCATCGCTATAAACAGCTCCAGCGACACATCCCCCCAAAGTGATAGCAGTCCTGTATCGGATTGGTGTTTATACACCGTTCCCAGATTAGCGATGATGATGCCTATGAGCAGTACAGGGAGAAACTCCGGCAGGATGATCTGCTGGCTTTCCAACCATTGGTGTAGATAGAGACCCACACTGATGGTAATGCTGATTTCAAGAAGTACCCGGAAGATGCCGGTCATATCAACTGGTACATATTCTTTTTGTGACTGGGAGTCGATAACGTAAGGCGTCCTGTGCTGGTTGCCATACAGTGCATGCTGCTTGATGAGGTTGTGAGCCAACGGCCCTCCCAGTGTGCCGCCCAGAATAAGTCCAAGGGTCGCAGCAATAAGGCCAAACTCCTGCGAGCCCGGATGGCCATTTTGTTCAAAGTAGCTGCCCCAGGTAATGGCGGTGCCATGTCCCCCTGCAAAGGCAATGGAGCCGGCCAGAAGACCGTTCACGGGATCCTGGTCCAGAAACAGGGCAAAAAGAACGCCTGTCGTATTCTGCAGGATAAGGAATGCCAACATGACAAAGAGCAGGATCGTCAGTGTTTTTCCGCCACTGAGTAACAGGCTAAAACGCGCGTTAAGACCGATGGTACTGAAAAACATCAGGAGCAACAGGTCTCTCAGTTCGAGGTCGAAATGGAAAGAGAGTGAGGTCTTACTGGCAATGAGCGTAAGCAGCACACTGCTGAGCAGACCGCCGGTGACAGGGGCAGGAATATTGTATTCCTGCAGGAACCGGCTTTTTCGGGTGAGATAATGCCCGATGTACAGTACGACTATGCTGGCCAGTAAAAGGTTTATGCCGGCAAATGTGATTGTCATGGTAGAAGCGTCAGGCTCATGAATTTTTACCTTATTTATAAAGTATTAGAGCAAGTGGTCTGATAGTGCCAACTCGCTCGAATTGATGGTCGCAGTGGATTCGATTGTCGATTCTTGATATGCCAGCAAGACACATATCTAAATCGTTACCTCTTTCTGTCGAGGTATATAGAGGAATGAGCCCGGATGGTCTGAGAGTTTTTCAAGGCAGGTATCACGGCGTTGAAGCCGCTCCTGTTTCATCCCGGCTACCCAGGGTTTGATGGCATTGAATTCTGGCAAGGGTTGCCCCGGGCTGAGCAGGAGAAATAATGGTAACGGCGTGTTGATTTGTCCCGGATATTGGGTGCGAAGTGTTTTATCGCTTCGCCTGAGCGTCTCTATGTTGTCCGGCCAGCTCAGGTTGGCCCGTAGATGGGGCGCAAGTGGGCGCTTGATCACAACGACGGCATCTTTAGGCATCTGCTCCAGCTGTTTTATGTCATTCAGTATCACTTGGCTGGGTGTAAATTTGTCTTTCAGATGCTGAATGGCGGCTTCAGCGCTCAGTCTTACTGTGCCGTGTGTGCCTGATGCCCAGCTGAAACCGACCCGCGCAGGGGCTTCTTCAAACAGCTTGATCTGACGATAGCATTGAACGAAGTGCAGGTGCTGGATTTTCATGTGTCCCAGTAAGCCATCCCGTAACTCCTTTGAGCTGAAGTCCGTCATCTTGATGGACTCACCAAACAGGTGGCGGTAATGCAGCATGGCTGCCTTGAAATCTGCTTTGCTCTGGTTAAATAAACGCCCCAGCACCAGCGTATTGTCTGAGATACCGATGAGCCCCGTGAGCTTTACAGTTTGTTGGCGTTGTTGGTCATCCTGATAGGTCAGACAGGATACGGCATGTGCGGCTTTTTCCCGGGCCGACACTAAAGATTGGTGATCCTGTTCCATAACCCATGCAGGCAGGTCTTGATCATGGGTCACTGCGTCACAAAAGAGCCGTGCATGATCCATCAGCGAAAGGAGGGCATCTCTGACGGCAAGTCTGGCGGCGGTTTTTATATTAGACATAATATACAATCATCAATCCCGTTTAGTTCTTTCTACGCCTGAACGTCCTGTTATGCAACAGGCAATCATATCTATCCAATCAAGACCATTTGATCGCTGGCGGTTGATAGGTTACCAGGTTGTTGATCAGCGACTGGATCTGGGCATCAACAATCAGCATATTGCGATAGGATGGTTCAAGAAATGCTTGCTGCTCCATATGGGTAATGAACTGTGTGAGCAAGTCAAAGTAGCCGGCGACATTAAAAAAGGCACAGGGCTTGCGATGATAGCCAAGAATGCCCCACGTCCAGGTTTCAAAGATCTCTTCCATGGTGCCAGCGCCGCCAGGCAGGGCGATGAAACCGTCTGATAAATCAGCCATCAGGGCCTTGCGCTCGTGCATATCTTTGACAACATGCAGTTGAGTCAATCCCTGGTGAGCAAGTTCCCGGGCTTTAAGGGATTCTGGAATCACGCCAATCACCGACCCGCCGGCCTCCAGTGTGGCGTCTGCCAGAATACCCATTAAGCCGACATGGCCACCGCCATAGACCAGCTCTATATTTCTTTTGGCTATTTCTTTGGCTGTCAATTTGGCTGCTTCAGCATAAACAGGCTGATTGCCTGCGGAAGCTCCACAAAAAACCGCTAAACGCATTCAAGATCCTCCCCTTTTGGGTCTGATTGAGAATCGCCAGAAAATGACGGGGACGAATGATTTAATATTTCCTCCGCATTATTTCAGACAGCATTTTAAGGTTAGATTTTTAGCCTATAGCACGGTGTTTGTTTTCCTTGCGACCAAAGTAGTAGGGGTGACATTTCCCTCTTTACCGGAACTTTTTAGTCTGATTAGTCTCTAATCCCATAAGCAAGCATAGTCTGCTCGCCAACGATCAACATGAAGCATAAGGATTTGCAGGTCTGAACTGCATTCGCTCCATGAGTTTTTCAAGGGTTTTCCCTGAAATACCACCATTTAACGGACTTGTGGTGTACATCTCGGCATTGGCTTTGTTGTGCGTGCATCCTGCGATCCGGTTTGGTGCTGGGTGTGACATTAGTTCTTTGTTTTAACGGTGTCAGGGAGTGCAATATGTCATTGATGATACGATTGATAAAATCTCGAAGAGAGAAGCGGCTGTCGCAGCAGGCGCTGGCTGATCTGATCGGGGTGTCCAGAAGTGCGCTGGCTCAGTGGGAAACCGATATGAGCCGTCCCAGCCTGGATAACTTACGCAAAATTTCTGAAACATTGGGTGTGTCGTTTGAATGGATAGCGACAGGGCGGGGTAACCAGTACATCACCAGTAATACTGATGAAATCAGTGATGATGAGTTGGATGATGAAATCAATCGCCTGCTGGGGCGCTTGAATCCGCGTCACAAGAAGGCATTGCTGGATGTGATCCGCGTAATGCACTAAACAATAAGATGAAAAAACGGATACAAAAAAAGCACCATTCCGGTGCTTTTTTTGTTGCGGACAACAACCTTAGTTGTTGACTGCGTCCTTCAGCTTGCTTCCCGCCTTGAACTGGGGGATTTTAGCAGCAGGAATGTCGATCTCGGCGCCAGTCTGCGGGTTACGGCCCTTACGTGCAGAGCGGGTGCCAACACCGAAGGTGCCGAAGCCGATCAGCTGAACGGACTCACCGCGAACCAGGGCTTCCTGGGTAGAATGCAAAAATGCATTGATGGCCATTTCGGCCTTGCTCTTGGGCAGATCTGCCTGTTCAGCAACTGCTTCAATCAGCTCTTTTTTGTTCATGTCGAGTCCTGGAAATAACTACAGCCAAAGATGCAAGGCGGGCGATAATACACGAAATACATTGAGGCTCATAGCGGTTTAACCCTTATTTTTAGCGACTTGTCATAAGACCATGGTCACGTGTCAGCTGTTTCAGTCGGTGTTTTTCCGGTGTGTAATATTGTTGTGTCGTGGTGATCGATTCGTGTCCGGCAAAAATGGACAGGTCTTCAATATCCATGATTTTTGCCAGGTGAGATAACGCCGTGTGACGCAGTGAGTGGAACGTTTTACCTCTTAGCCGGTTGGCAAGATCAGGATCCTGTGGTTCAACACGGCGTGCGCAGAACACCATGAATTGGCTAAACCATTTTCTGATTTGCCGCGGTGTCATGGAGCGGTAGTTTTCAGTGTTGGGTGAGGCGGGGCTGAGCAACGGTGCCAACGGGAAGCTGTCCCTGGCAAAATCAGACATGCCATGAAAACGACGGTATCGAATAATTGCCTGAAGCATGTGCTCGTTGACGGGCAACGTACGCAATCGACGACCTTTACCGTGTATTTCAAGGGTCAGGTCACCCTGGTTGTCAGTGCGTATATTCTTGCAGGTGTGTTGTGCCAGTTCTGACTGCCGCAGAGCAGCGCCGTAGGTAATGGCAATGACATAGTGCAGGCGCGCTTTTTCCTGTTGCTGTCGCTTGGTTTTCTCGGGGTAACTGGTAAGAGAATCCAGCAGTGCCTGCCATTCATCTTCGAAGAAATAGCGTGGCTCGCTATGGCCGCGTGCAAACTTTTCACCGGTCTTATCAAAACCGCTGACCGGGTTTCCCTGAAGATAACCTGTTGTATGCAGGTAACTGAAAAAACTGCTGAGTACGGTGATGATCTGGTCAGTACTTTTGCCAGGTTTGACCGGATTCGGGAAATAGACTTTTTGTGGGTTGCTGTGATCAATGCCCGGCTGTTGCCAATGTGGCCAGGGGGCCTGTATGAAATGCACATACGTTTCCACATCGGCTACCGTAATGTCGGCATAGCCTTTGATGAGCTCCTTGCGAATAAAGGCAGTGAACCGGACCAGTTCACGGGTGTAGCGGCGCAGCGTCTCATCAGAACGCCGTGCGGCACGACGGAGAAACAAGCTGAGAGCTTCCTTGTCCGATGACACGCCGAGCCGATTGTGGTGCGTTCGCGTATCAGGGGCAACGTCGTGTGTTGGGAAAAGAGTTGAAATGTCATGCATGGTGAGACTATATCAGTGACTCAGGCTGACTGTCTTCAAGCCTCAGCGTGACAGGAACTCTTGAACGGCATTATTGAAGGCAAGCATCTGGTCGGCGGGTGTGCCGTGGCCTGAATCTTTGATGGTATGGAGCCGGGCTTCCGGGATCGCATTACAGCAGGCCATGGCGGAGGTCAGTGAAAAGAAGTCCCGATCGCCACGAATGAATAGTGTCTCAGCGGAAATGTCCGGTAACCAAAGTGACAGGTCTGTGGTTATCAGACTCTCGAGACAGGCCGAGAGTAATTGTGGATCATTCTCCTGCCAGCGTTGCCGCAGCACCTCTCTGACAGGATGAAGGTGGTCGCCAGGTAGTAATGAATGCACCATGATTTTGGCTAGTGTGGGCATGGGGATCAGTGGCATTAGACGCCGAAATTTAAGCAGTGTTCGGTAAGGTAATGTTGTGTGATGCAAAGATGTGGCTGTATTAACCAGAATGAGTTGGTCGACCTTTACCGGGTATTTGGCTGCAAGAGCCATGGCCACCATGCCCCCCATGGAAATTCCCATGACATTGCAGGCTTCAATATTCAGGCATTCGAGGAGGTGGTGCAGGTCATCCGCCATCACGGGAATGCTGTAATCCGCAGCGGCGCCGGTTTTACCATGCCCCCTTAAATCCACCAAAACCAGTTGGTGTTGTTTTTTCAGCGTGGGAATTTGCAGTTGCCAGTCCTGCATGCTGGAGGCAAGCCCGTGGATCATCAGCAGGGGCTTGCCTTCACCGATCACATCATAATGGAGTTCCGTCCCATTAATGCTTGCCTTAGCCATACATTGCCTCCGTTCTACTGTTAACTGTAGAACGGTTGGCCGAAGTATGGGGGATTTCAGCGGTGGGAGTGGCAGAGGGCGAGGAAGGCTTCCAGTGTTGGTTTACGATGCTGGTTGTGATGAGTCAGTAGATAAAAGTGCCTTTTTAGATCCAGAAAGGGGGTTTCTATCAGACTGAGCTTACCTTCCAAAATGGCGTCATTGACGGCGAGCTCTGATAAGCAGGCAAGACCCAATCCTGCAATGACGGCTTGCTTGATTGCTTCCGTTTGTTCAAGTTCCAGAAGAATTTTAATGTTTGGCAGTTTGGATACGATCGCATAATCAAACAATGCACGAGTGCCGGAACCGGTTTCCCGGACAATCCAGGGGTAGACGGCCAGTTGTTTCGGGCTGACCAGCGGTGCTTTCGTCAAGGGGTGTTCCCTTGGCGCCACAATGACCAGGCGATCTTCTCGCCAGGTTTCAGCTTCAATCGACGGGTGGTGGCAGATGCCTTCTATTAATGCGGCATCCAGCTCATGGCGCAGGAGTTTGTCGATGATCTTTTCGGAATTCTGAATGCTGTAGTGACCTTCAATGCCCGGAAACTCCTGCTGCATAGTGGTAATAATGCCAGGTAACAGGTAACTGCCAATAGTCAGGCTGGTGCCAATGGATAAGCTGCCGCAAAGCGCATGGCTGTCATGCAGGAACAGGTTTTCAAGATCATTGGCACGGCCAAGGAGTTCGCAGGCCAGGGCCAGCATGCGTTGCCCCTGATCGTTGAGTGTCAACCGGTTGCTGTAACGGTCGAACAGGTGGGTGTTCAACTGTTTTTCCAGCTCTGCCAGCGCCATGCTGGCAGCCGGTTGTGACATATGCAAAGACGCCGCTGCGATCCGTACCTGCTGATGTCTGGCGATGGCAGTAAAGACTTCAAGCTGTCTCAGGGTAATGTGCATGGGGCTTCGTAGGTAAATAGATCCTGTCTGAAGAATAAGAATAACTTATACAGCCTATTTAAAACATCGAATATTCTTATTTGGTGTGTCGTATTAGGATTACCGGGTTAACGCTTTCGAGGTAAATTCGTGATGGCTGATATCAATGCCCCCGGTTATATGCTGTCGACAGCACAGGTTCCTCTTCGGGAGCGCTTGAAGAGTGTTCCGACCCCGCTTGGCGGACTTGGCCTGGCGACTGCCAGCCTGGGGGGTACCTGGGCGTTGTACGCGCCACGCTTTGCGGAACAGTCTAAGTTGCTCGCGGCCCTGATCGGTGGGCTATTCATCCTTCTGGTTGTGTCAAAGTTTGTCGTCAACTCAAAACTACTGAAAGAAGATATTTCCCATCCTGTAGCGGGCAGTATCATGCCGACAATTGCCATGGGAACCATGGTGGTGGCTGCGGCTTTATTGCCTTATGTACCAGTATTTGCCCGTGGTTTATGGCTGACTGCGATCGTTGCTCATGTTGCGCTGCTGTTCTTTTTTGCGGTTTACCGGATACGGGAGTTCCGAATGGAGCATATGGTACCCAGCTGGTTTGTACCGCCGGTCGGTATCATCGTTGCTGCGGTGACTTGCAAGGGCATGGGATATGACGCGCTGGTGCACGCCATTTTCTATTTCGGGCTGGTGGCTTATCTGATCAAGTTACCCCTGATGATGTATCGCCTGATTTTCAAGGATTGCATTCCTCAGGCTGCCTTGCCCACGATCGCAATCATGGGCGCGCCAGCATCACTTACCCTTGCCGGCTACTTGGCCGCTTTTGAAGAGCCCAACCTGATTCTTGTCGGTGCGCTGGTGCCGCTGGCACTGTTCATGACCATGTTGGTCTACGTCGCCTTTTTCAAGCTGCTTCGACTGCCGTTTTCTCCTGGTTATGCGGCCTTTACGTTCCCGATGGTGATCGGCGCAACAGCGATGTTCAAATTTGCAGCGCTGATTCAGAGCGAGGTGCCAGCGCATATTTACCACCTGTTTTATGGAGTAGCTGTCTTTGAGATGTATATTGCATCAGCGATTGTCTTTTATGTGGCGCTTCGCTACGGAATGCACTATCTAATACGTCGTTAAGTCATTGTTAAACCATCCATTGAAGCCCTGATCCTGATCAGGGTTTTTTTGTGTACTGCAAAAGGGGAGTGGTGACGTATAATTCCCTGTTTCGACGTGATGCTTCAGCCGTTTGCTGTCCGAAAGTACGCACTGCTGACCTGTCATGCTGTATGAACCCCCGAATTGTTAACGGAAAACAATGACTGTCCGTACCCGAGTGGCCCCGTCGCCGACCGGTGATCCGCATGTCGGCACCGCTTATATCGCCCTGTTTAACCTGGCTTTCGCACGCAGTCAGGGTGGTGAGTTTATCCTGCGTATTGAAGACACTGACCAGCAGCGCAGTACCCCGGAATCTGAGCAGATGATCCTCGATTCCCTCCGCTGGCTTGGCCTTGAGTGGAGTGAAGGGCCGGATGTTGGTGGTCCCCACGGCCCTTACCGGCAGAGCGAGCGTGGTGAAATTTACGCGAAACATGCGGATATCCTGCTGGAAAAAGGGCATGCCTTCCGTTGCTTCTGCTCCGCCGAGCGTCTGGACGCACTGCGTGCCGAACAAATGGAAAACAAGCAGACGCCGGGTTATGACGGCCACTGTCTCCATCTGAGCGAAGCTGACGTACAGTCCAAATTGGCGGCAGGCGAGCCCCATGTTGTGCGGATGAAAGTGCCGGAAAGTGGTACCTGCGTTGTTGATGACATGCTGCGCGGCACCATTGAAATTGATTGGGCACAGATTGACATGCAGGTGCTGGTGAAAGCTGATGGCATGCCAACGTATCACCTCGCAAACGTGGTGGATGACCACCTGATGGGGATTACCCATGTAATTCGTGGTGAGGAATGGATTAACTCCGCGCCCAAGCACAAGCTGCTTTATCAGTACTTTGACTGGGAGATGCCGACCCTTTGCCATATGCCGCTGCTACGTAATCCGGACAAGAGCAAGTTGTCCAAGCGCAAGAATCCGACCAGTATTAACTACTACCGTCGTATGGGTTATCTGCCGGAATCAGTGCTGAACTATCTTGGCCGGATGGGTTGGTCCATGCCGGATGAGCGGGAGAAGTTTACCCTTAACGAAATGGTGGAACAGTTTGATATTCAACGGGTTTCACTGGGTGGTCCAATTTTCGACCAGGAAAAACTGGCCTGGTTAAACGGCAGCTGGATTCGTGAAAACCTTACCGTGGATGAATTTGCCGATCGTCTGCACGGTTGGCTGATCAACGATGATTACATGCGACAGTTCCTGCCGTTTGCCAAGGAGCGTGCAGAGCGGTTTACCGATTTCATGGCGCTGTCCGGCTTTATGTTCACCGGTATGCTGAACCTTGCGCCGGAATCATTCGCCCATAAGAAGCTGGATGATGCTGGTGTGAAAAAGGCGCTGCAGTTTGCCTTATGGCGCCTGGAAGCGTTGCGCCAGTGGGATAAAAACGCCATCTTTACCGAAATCAAAACACTGGCCAAAGCCATTGATCTGAAAGTAGGGGAGTTGATGCAGCCTATTTTTGTGGCCATTGCCGGTACCCCGAATTCGTGGTCTGTGGTGGATTCCATGGAAATACTGGGCCCCGATATGAGTCGCGCGCGTATCCGTCATGCCATCGAGATTCTGGGTGGTGTGTCCAAGAAAGAAGCCAAGCGACTGGAAAAAGAGTACAAGCAGTTGGCTGACGCTTGATCTGATGGCCAGCAGTAGCGATTGTTTTGCTGCTGGTCTGTCTGTTTATCGAATCCTTTTCTGTTTCTCTTCGCCATTCTCGGTAAGTACGTTCGTTTCGTTCTTAAAAGAGCGAATCGATATGCTTGACAGGTTATAAGCGCGCCCATAGAATTCGCCCCGCATTCCGGCACTGACTTCTGAGCCGGACAGCACGGANCCGGCACTGACTTCTGAGCCGGACAGCACGGAACGGGGCCATAGCTCAGCTGGGAGAGCGCTACAATGGCATTGTAGAGGTCGGCGGTTCGATCCCGCCTGGCTCCACCAAATTCCTTGAAGGAATTTGCGTCCCCTTCGTCTAGTGGCCTAGGACACTGCCCTTTCACGGCAGTAACAGGGGTTCGAGTCCCCTAGGGGACGCCACTTTTATATTGAGTGGTGTCATCTGCTCGAGACCGGATGCCGGTCGTTAAACAAAGCATCAGATATAAAGCGGGAATAGCTCAGTTGGTAGAGCACAACCTTGCCAAGGTTGGGGTCGCGAGTTCGAGTCTCGTTTCCCGCTCCAGTGTTGTGTGTCCCCTTCGTCTAGTGGCCTAGGACACCGCCCTTTCACGGCGGTAACAGGGGTTCGAGTCCCCTAGGGGACGCCACTTTTATACTGAGTGGTGTCATTTGCTCGAGACCGGATGCCGGTCGTTAAATAAAGCATCAGGTATAAAGCGGGAATAGCTCAGTTGGTAGAGCACAACCTTGCCAAGGTTGGGGTCGCGAGTTCGAGTCTCGTTTCCCGCTCCAGTGTTGTGTGTCCCCTTCGTCTAGTGGCCTAGGACACTGCCCTTTCACGGCAGTAACAGGGGTTCGAGTCCCCTAGGGGACGCCACTTTATATTTTGAGTGGTGTCATCTGCTCGATGACCGGATGCCGGTCGTTAAATAAAGCATCAGGTATAAAGCGGGAATAGCTCAGTTGGTAGAGCACAACCTTGCCAAGGTTGGGGTCGCGAGTTCGAGTCTCGTTTCCCGCTCCAGTGTTGTGTGTCCCCTTCGTCTAGTGGCCTAGGACACTGCCCTTTCACGGCAGTAACAGGGGTTCGAGTCCCCTAGGGGACGCCACTTTATTTTTAGTGGTGTCATTTGCTCGATGACCGGATGCCGGTCGTTAAATAAAGCATGAGGTATAAAGCGGGAATAGCTCAGTTGGTAGAGCACAACCTTGCCAAGGTTGGGGTCGCGAGTTCGAGTCTCGTTTCCCGCTCCAGTGTTGTGTGTCCCCTTCGTCTAGTGGCCTAGGACACCGCCCTTTCACGGCGGTAACAGGGGTTCGAACCCCCTAGGGGACGCCACTATTTTTTTGAGCCGGTCTGAGGACCGGTTTTTTTTTGCCTGGCATTTTTGTATGCCTTCTAAATATTTTCCTCTTATTGCTCTTGTTTAATAATCGGCGCTTATTGCTTTGTGTGGCAGGGTATTTGTCTTTGCATGCTTTAAGCGTCGATGTTCGTATATTCCGCAGGCGATTGGGAACGGTTGTCCTTGACAGTATTCGGGCCTGTCCATAGAATTCGCTCCCGTTCGCTGCTGTTACCGCAGGCGTTTTGCAGAAGCGGTTCAGCGGATATCGGGGCCATAGCTCAGCTGGGAGAGCGCTACAATGGCATTGTAGAGGTCGGCGGTTCGATCCCGCCTGGCTCCACCAAATTCCTTGAAGGAATCTGCGTCCCCTTCGTCTAGTGGCCTAGGACACTGCCCTTTCACGGCAGTAACAGGGGTTCGAGTCCCCTAGGGGACGCCACTTTATATTTTGAGTGGTGTCATCTGCTCGAGACCGGATGCCGGTCGTTAAATAACGCATCAGATATAAAGCGGGAATAGTTCAGTTGGTAGAGCGCAACCTTACCAAGGTTGGGATCGCCCAGAGCTAAAGAGTGAATCTCGTTTCCCGCTCCGACGTTGAAAACGTCGTAAAACAACTTTCATTGCGGGAATAGCTCAGTTGGTAGAGCACAACCTTGCCAAGGTTGGGGTCGCGAGTTCGAGTCTCGTTTCCCGCTCCAGTGTACGACGGGGCCATAGCTCAGATGGGAGAGCGCTACAATGGCATTGTAGAGGTCGGCGGTTCGATCCCGCCTGGCTCCACCAAATTCTTCTTGTAAGAATTTGCGTCCCCTTCGTCTAGTGGCCTAGGACACCGCCCTTTCACGGCGGTAACAGGGGTTCGAGTCCCCTAGGGGACGCCATTTTTATATTGAGTGGTGTCATCTGCTCGAGACCGGATGCCGGTCGTTAAAAAAAGCATCAGATATAAAGCGGGAATAGCTCAGTTGGTAGAGCACAACCTTGCCAAGGTTGGGGTCGCGAGTTCGAGTCTCGTTTCCCGCTCCAGTGTACGACGGGGCCATAGCTCAGATGGGAGAGCGCTACAATGGCATTGTAGAGGTCGGCGGTTCGATCCCGCCTGGCTCCACCAAATTCTTCTTGTAAGAATTTGCGTCCCCTTCGTCTAGTGGCCTAGGACACCGCCCTTTCACGGCGGTAACAGGGGTTCGAGTCCCCTAGGGGACGCCACTTTTATACTGAGTGGTGTCATCTGCTCGAGACCGGATGTCGGTCGTTAAACAAAGCATCAGCTAAAAAGCGGGAATAGCTCAGTTGGTAGAGCACAACCTTGCCAGGGTTGGGGTCGCCCAGAGCTAGAGAGTGAGTCTCGTTTCCCGCTCCGACGTTGAAAACGTCGTAAAACAATTTTCCTTGCGGGAATAGCTCAGTTGGTAGAGCACAACCTTGCCAAGGTTGGGGTCGCGAGTTCGAGTCTCGTTTCCCGCTCCAGATTAAAAAAGCCGTCATCAATGATGACGGCTTTTTTTGTATTGCCTATATCCATCACTTTATATCTTCGAATGTTGTTTCTTGTACTTTCGATGTTGGCCGGCGAAGAATGTGGGCTTTCCGCCGGCGATGGAGGGGCGTTTATCGGTTGTCGTTACAGCGATTGTGTATTCGGCGATAACGCTGTATCCATTGGTTCAGGGCAGAGTCTTCTGATGCACATAGGGTACTGTCATTGAGTTGCTCAAAGATCTGGTCGCCCAGTACTTTTCCCAGCTCGACACCAAATTGATCGAAACTGTTGATACCCCAAATCACACCCTGAACGAATACTTTGTGTTCATACAGGGCGATTAGTGCGCCTAATGCTTCTGGTGTCAGGCTTTCCATGACCAGCAGTGAAACGGGTTTGTTGCCTGGAATGGTTTTTTGTGGCGCCAGAGTATCGATCATTTCCTGACTAGCACCTTCTTTGGCCAGTTCATCCCTGATCGTTTCTTCCGAGCATCCAAATGCTAGTGCCTGGGACTGAGCCAGTGCATGGGCAAACAGCCAATCCTGTTGTTCTCCAATAGGTGACTGGCTGACCATCGGGATAATAATGTCGACAGGAATCAGTCGCGTGCCCTGGTGCAGAAGCTGATGGTATGCGTGCTGGCCGTTAGTGCCGACGCCTCCCCAGATCACAGGGCCGGTCTGCCAGCTGGCGGGCTGGCCTTCAGTGGTGACACGCTTGCCATTACTCTCCATATCCATTTGCTGCAGGTGGGCAGGGAAGGCTTCCAGATCGCTGGCGTAGGTCAGTACGGCATGGCTTTGTGCTCCAAAGTAATTGCTGTACCAGATACCCAGCAGGGCCATGATCACTGGCATGTTTTGTTCTAATGGCGCAATCCGGAAGTGCTCATCCATGCTGTAGGCGCCGTGCAGCAGTCGCTCGAAGACGGTAAAACTGGTCATCAAGGGAATCATCAGGCCGATAGCGGACCAGAGTGAGTAGCGTCCGCCGACCCAATCCCACAGTGGCAGAATGTTGTCTGGTGCAATACCGAACTGTGTGGCTTTGTTGATGTTGTTTGATACTGCGATGAAGTGGCGGTGGCTGTCCTGCGCTGGCATGCCTTGTTCCAGCATCCAAGCTTTGGCGGCTTCTGCATTGACGCGTGTCTCAAGGGTGCTGAATGATTTCGACGCAACGATGAATAGCGTGGTTTCCGGATCAATCACTTTCAGTGTTGCGGCAAGGTCCGCCGGGTCAACATTCACGACATAATGTGCGGTCAGTCCTTCACGGTGAAAGGGGCGCAAGCCATCCAGTGCCGTTTTGACACCAAGAAACGAACCGCCAATGCCAATGTTGACGATATGCTTGATCGGTTTCCCTGTATGCCCGGTCCATTCGCCACTGTGAACGTGCTGGCATAGTGCGCGCATTCTTTCCAGAGTGTCACGGATGGCAGGCATAACATCTGAGCCATCAACCAGTACAGGCCGCTGGCTTCGATTGCGCAGTGCGGTGTGGAGGGCAGCACGCTGTTCTGACGTGTTGATGGTGCTGCCATTCAACATGGCCTCCCGGCGCTCTTCGAGTCGGGCTTCTCTGGCCAGTTCTAAGAGATCTGACAAGGATTCTGCTGTGACCCTGTGGTGAGAGTAATCCAGGCAGAGTCCGGCGGCTTCGATGGTGAGTTGCCGACAGCGTTCCGGTTGTTCCATTAATCTCGTGAGAGAGGTTTCTGCGAGATTTTTGCAGTGTGTTTCCAGCGAGGATGAGACAGCGTATTGGCGCAGGGGGGAGGGAAGGCCGGGCTGTTGTTCAATTGAGGGTGTTTTCATTTCTGGGCTGATGGTTTCGCAAGGTATGTAGGTATCTTACCGCATTACGGCGTTGATACCGGGGTCATTGAGTAAAAAGGTGTTTTCCAGATACGCTGCCACGGTTTCATTGGCATTCGGGCCAATAATCTCCATTTCTGGCAACAGTTGTTTCAGGCGTTCATCGGCGTTTTCCATGATGATCCCTTTGCCGGCGGCTGTCAGCATATCGGCATCATTCAAACCGTCGCCAAAGGCGATACACTGTTTGGGTGAGAGATTGAGGTGTTGGGCTATGCGTTGCATGGCATTGCCTTTGCTTGTGCCTGCTGCGGTAATCTCCATGCTCCAGGGAAGGGAGCAGGTAATGTCTACCTTACCTGAAAAACGGCTCCGTAACGCCTCACCGTAAGCGGCTAGGCGACTGATATCCTGACAAGTGAAAAAAAGCTTGGCGACGAATGCCGTGGGTAAGGCTTCTCCGTTGCAAAAGAAGCGGGGCAAGGGGGTGTCTTTATGGTATGACAGTAGTTGCTCATCGTACTGGTTAAAATACCAGCCTGAATCCTTATAAAGATGCACGGTGATGCCGGGCTTATCAATCAGGGTCGAGATCATGGCCTGGACAATGTCTTCAGGCAGATTCTTTTGAAACAGTAGCGTGTTGGTGGGTGTGTAAACACGGGCGCCATTGGCTGTGATCATGAAAGCGGGTATCTCAAGGCTGCTTCGGAGATCTGACACTTCGCTGGCATGGCGCCCGCTGGCCAGAATCAGCTGATAACCCTCTTGAATCAGACGCTTAAGCGTCGAGGTTGTGTGTGACCCCAGTCGATGCTCTGGTGTCAGGAGGGTGCCATCCAGGTCGGCTGCGATCAGTTGAAGCATGTTGTGTCTCCTGTGGTTTGTAATGGATGGCAATCAGTATGGGCGTCTTCCAAGGAAGACGCCCATCTGTTATCAGGCAATGGCGACCTTAAGGTGTTCATTGAATGCCTGTTCCCAGGCGGATGTGTGTTGTTCGCCAACCAGAAGGTGGATGACGGTGTCGCTGCAGCGCATGGCTTCGGTAATGCCGGCCTGTTTTAATGCTTGCCTGTCAGGTTCGGTGCCTTGTCCAAGCTCAACCCGTATCCGGGTCAGTGCGCAGGTTTTGGCTGATTGGATATTTTCTGCGCCACCCAGGGCTTTAATCGCAGCCAGGGCATCACTGGTTTTGATGTTGGTGTGCGCAGCTGTCGTAGTGGCAATGGTTTCTTTGGGTGCTGTTTCGGTATCTGCAACCTCTGGCTGGGGTTGTGGGTGTTGCTTCAGATATTGCTCCATATCGGTCTTGAGATTGTCCGAGCGGGTACCGAATATGGCTTGAACGCCGTTACCGACACGGACAACACCGGTTGCACCGAGTTGCTTCAGGCGGGCGTCATTGACCTGGTCAGGATGTCTGACTGCAATGCGCAGACGTGTAATGCAGGCATCCAGGCTGGTGATATTGGCTGCACCGCCGAAAGCTGCGATCAGTTCACCGGCCATTGAGCTGATGTCGCTGTCGAGAGTGGCATCGGATTCATCTTCGCGTCCCGGTGTTTTCAGGTTGAGCCACTGGATAGTGACGCGGAAGATGATGTAATACAGGGCGGCAAACGCCAGGCCCAGCGCCAGAATGCCCCAGCCATTGGTGGAGTTGCCGTACAGCAGGGAAAAATCAATGAACCCATGGGAAAAGGTCATGCCGTGCTTGATGCCCAGGGCGATACAGGTGAAATAGGCCAGACCTGCCAGCAGGGCATGAATGCCGTAAAGAACGGGGGCAACAAACAGGAATGAGAATTCAATGGGTTCGGTGATGCCAGTCAGAAAAGAGGTCAGTGCCGCAGAAATCATGATGCTGGCAATCCGCGCACGGTTTTCCGGTTTGGCGGTATGCCAGATGGCAATGGCTGCAGCCGGCAGGCCGAACATCTTGAAGAGGTAGCCGCCGGCCATGTTGCCTGCAGTGGGGTCGCCGGCGACATAGCGGGCAATTTCGCCAGTGAATTCCTTGCCGGTTTGAGGGTCGACGTACTGACCGACTTCAAAGAAGAAGGGCACGTTCCAGATATGGTGCAATCCGAATGGGATGAGCGCCCTTTCAACAATGCCGTAAATGGTAAAGGCGGCGGCCGGATTTTCGCTGGCAGCCCAGGTGGAGAAAGATTGGATGGCTTCGCCAATAGGGGGCCAGACCAGTGCCAGCATTGCGGCCACGCCAATCGCTGCAAAGGCAGTGACAATTGGGACGAACCGCTTGCCGGCAAAGAAGCCCAGATAGGCTGGCAGTTCAATCCGGTAATAGCGGTTGAACAGCCAGCTCGCGACAGCACCGATAATAATCCCGCCCATAACGCCGGTATCAATGGAATCAATACCCATGATACGCGTGGTTTCGAGGTCAAGTGCCGTGGCGAAAACCCCCATGGTGGCAATCATTACCGCGTAACCGACCATGGCAGCCAGTGCGGCCACGCCATCATTTTCGGTAAAGCCCAGTGCGACACCAATGGCGAAAATCAGTGGCAGGTTGCCAAATACGGCGCCGCCGGCCTGGGCCATGATCGTATTCACAATATCCGGAAATAATGCGAATCCGGCGGAACCTACGCCCAGCAGGATGCCGGCAGCGGGCAGTACCGCCACCGGCAGCATCAATGATTTGCCGATTTTTTGAAGGTTGGCAAAGGCGCGATGTGCAATTGTTGTCATGGGTTACTCCTTATCTTTCCATTGCGCCAGCAGCGCGCGCACCTGTGTGGCGTCTTCCATGGCGAGGGCCTGTTGTGCCAGTGCGCGGCAATCAGCAAGACTGAGTTCACGGATACGGGCTTTCACCGGTGGTAGAGACGGAACGCTGACGGATAGTTCATTCACCCCAAGTCCCAGCAGCAGTGGTATTGCCGTGATATCGCTGGCAATGCCACCACAGATACCGGTCCAGCGATTCCCGGCTCTGGCGCCTTCCACGGTCATGGCGATCAGGCGCAATACAGCAGGGTGCAGACTGTCGATCCGGCTGGCCAGTTTGGGGTGACCGCGATCCATGGCGAGGGTGTACTGGGTCAAGTCGTTAGTGCCGATGGAGAAAAAATCGGCTTCTCGTGCCAGCTCCCGGGCCATCAGGGCGGCAGAAGG
The DNA here is from genome assembly GCF_039540975.1 of Kistimonas scapharcae. Lineage (NCBI taxonomy): Bacteria > Pseudomonadati > Pseudomonadota > Gammaproteobacteria > Oceanospirillales > Endozoicomonadaceae > Kistimonas > Kistimonas scapharcae. The sequence goes on along the minus strand of NZ_BAABFL010000016.1, from coordinate 111,526 downwards.
GACTTCAATCATGATGCCCAGCTCAATGCTGCTTTCCAGTGATTGACGTTCTTCTTCGACCAATTTTCTGACCGCTCGGAATTCTTCCAGGCTGGCAATCATGGGTAACATGATGCGCAGATTGCCAACTTTCGCGCTGCGCAGAAGTGCACGAATCTGCCGACGAAGCATGGTGGGACGATTGATGCCGACACGAATCCCCCGTTCTCCCAGGAAGGGGTTCTCTTCTTCTGGTAGAGGCAGATAGGGCAGGGGTTTGTCGCCACCGACATCCAGTGTGCGGATGATGACCGGACGTTCTTTGCCCATAGCGCTGATAATATCGCTATAGATTTGCGTCTGTTCGTCTTCGTCCGGTTCGGTTGTGCGATTGAGATAAAGGAATTCGGTGCGCAGCAATCCAATACCTTCTGCGCCCAACTCTACTGCTTTTCTTGCTTCGTCCAGACCGCCAACATTGGCTGCTACTTCTATATGCGTACCATCCTGTGTAATGGCGGGTTGGGTTGTTGTTTGCAGTGCGTCCTGGTAGGTGCGTTCAGCAAGATCTTTTTGGGTCTGACACTGGCTGATTTCCTGCTCGGATGGTGATAGCAGCAGGTAACCCGCATCAGCATCCATGATGACAGTGGCGTCGTCCGGTTGTTCGTTGATACGGCTATCCATCCCGGCAAGGTAAGGAATTCCCAGGGAGCGAGAAATGATCGCGGCATGAGAGCTGGCCCCGCCTTCGAGGCTGCAGACCCCGGCTACACGATCACGATCCAGGCTGAGCAAATCTGATGGCGTAATATCCAAGTATACGGGAATGGCATTGACCGGCCAGTTTTCGGTGCCGAACGAGATGCCTGTCAATACAGACAGAACACGTTGGCCGACATCATCAATGTCAGCAGCCCGGCCGGCCAGTAGCGGGTTGTCCAGTGACTGTAGTGCGCGAACCTGCTGGTTGACGGCATCATTCCAGGCCCAGGCTGCTGAACGTCCTTTTGTAATCATGTGGTTGGCGGTTTCGGCCAGTGCCGGGTCTTCCAGCAGTTGAGCGTGGGCATTGAATATTTCGGATTGTTCCTGTTCGCCGGCTGCTGCGAGTTTAGTCACCAGCTGTCGCAAGTCATCACAGGTTGATGAAATTGCGTTGTTTAGTTGATGTTGTTCGGTCGCTATATCCGAAGCCCACTCCTGCAATTCCGGATGCTGCCGGCGAATATGGATGAGTTTGCCAATGCCGAGTCCGGGAGCGGCGCGAACACCGGATAGGCGGCGCGGATCGCTTTTTTCATTGGTCAGAAGTGGTGTTTCAGTTTCCTCGGTGGTAGATGTCTGGGTGCTTGTTGAAGCGACATCTTCCCCCAGTCCGGATTCAATGGCTGCAACGACCGAAGCGACTACATTCTTTGCGTCAACTCCCCAGGCTTTTATCGTGACATCGTCGCCCAGCCGGGTGTTAAGTTTCATCAGTTCAGTGACGCTGTCACCGCGTGCTTCGATACTATGGCAGGCCAGCTTCACGGTTGCATGGCATTGATGGCACAGCTTGGCCAGAACCGCGGATGGTCGTGCGTGAAGGCCTTCTGGGTTGGGAATGCGAACAGAGGCTTCTGCATCCGGTTCGCCCTGTGCCTGTGATGGTGTATCGGTGTCGCCGATTGATGGCGATGTGTCCAGTGTCAGCAGGCGGTCACGGCCTGCGTTGACATGACCCGATGCCGGATGGTTGATAGTCAGGCTTTCCGGCCCGGTTTGTACAATAACGGTAATGAGACTGCGTGCGTGGCAAGCGAGATAGTCTGCGTCAAACTGCAGCAGTGGCTGCCCGGCTTTTACCTTGTCACCTTCGTTCACCTGTGGGCTGAAACCTTCTCCGCGCAGTGTCACGGTATCCAGGCCAACATGCATCAGGATCTCAATGCCGCTGTCGGTTCGCAGGGTCAGTGCATGGTGAGCGGCATGCAGCTGTACAACTTCGGCATCAACCGGTGCAAGCAGGATGTTGTCGACCGGATCGATGGCAATGCCGTCACCGAGCATGCGTTCCGAAAATACCGGGTCGGGTACCTGGTCGATAGGAATGATGGGGCCGGATAGGGGGGCCAACAAGGTGATGTCATGCTGTACGGGAGGGGATGAAGGATTCAATCGTATTGCTCCGCGATAACAAGGCGTAAGGAATATCCAAGGAAGGGTTGGCGCTGTGTGAACGTTGATGTACGTCATGCGCCTGTGCTCCCTGCTGCCCACTGTAAGGATTTTGGGGGCGCTCATATTGATGCAGCTCAAATACGCAGGGTATTCGGGTGCAGAACAGGGCACCGTTCAACGTGCAATCTTGAGGTACCTGTTACCGATTTGTCATCAGACTGTAGTCTGGTATCGGTAGGGGAAACGTTCAAGGAATTGAGCGTGTATGATGCTGAGGCGGAGACGTGTTAGAAGAAGTCAGGAGCAAGAGAGGGTAAAACGAGTAACTTGCAAGATGGCAGGCCAAGAGGGAATCGAACCCCCAACCCCCGGTTTTGGAGACCGGTGCTCTACCAATTGAGCTATTGGCCTGTGAAGTGGCTGCAGTATAACACGAGAATAACGCTGCTTTTCCAGTCTTTTTTCAAAAAAAGTCTTTTTGTTTCAGTCGGTTGACAAGACTTCTTAAGGTTCATAGAATGCGTTCCATCTTCGCTGAGACAGCTTGTTCTTTGTCTTGGTTGAGAGGATGTTTGCGGGGCCATAGCTCAGCTGGGAGAGCGCTACAATGGCATTGTAGAGGTCGGCGGTTCGATCCCGCCTGGCTCCACCAAATTCTTCCTGTAAGAATTTGCGTCCCCTTCGTCTAGTGGCCTAGGACACCGCCCTTTCACGGCGGTAACAGGGGTTCGAGTCCCCTAGGGGACGCCACTTTTATACTGAGTGGTGTCATCTGCTCGAGACCGGATGTCGGTCGTTAAACAAAGAATCAGCTAAAAAGCGGGAATAGCTCAGTTGGTAGAGCACAACCTTGCCAAGGTTGGGGTCGCGAGTTCGAGTCTCGTTTCCCGCTCCAGATTAAAAAGCCGTCATCACTGATGACGGCTTTTTTGTTATCTAAAGTATTTTTTACAGTGTGGCGCCTGGCTTTAACGCCCATGCTTTGCACCAGCATTCAGGGCTGACATGCCTACCCTGGAAAAGATTGCAGCCTTTGTTCCCTTCGACGTACAGCACGCAGTTTTCACATTTCTGACCAGCCTGGTGCTTTTCCTCACTCTTCGCGTCTGCGACATTGAGGATATAACCAAAGTTTTTTGCCATCGGTTCATCAACAGACACTACCTTGTCATCCGCAAGGGAGAGTGTTGCGAGTGGAATCAGGGAAACGCCAATAGCGGTTTTTTTTTTCAGAAAATCACGTCTGCTTTGCATGTGGACTTTTCATTTTAGATTAATTACGACTAACCACGTATAAAAAGCTTCGTAAAACGACTAACTTATTGATGTTCTTTTGTATGTATTGAATTTATATTTATACATATATAAATAAATGTATAAGAACGGTTCGGGATATGTTGAGAGCTCTGGCGGAGAGGAGGGTAAGGTGTGGCTAAAACCCGACAACTGGTATGGTTCCGGACCGATATCAGGGCTGAAGATAACAAGGCGCTTTATCAGGCATCCCAGGCTGGTGATGTGGTGGGTGTTTACCTGATCCAGCCGGGTCAGTGGGCTAATCATGACGATAGTCCGAATAAATTGTTTTTCAGTCTTTCTTGTGTGGCTTCGCTTCAGCAGCGTTTGGCTAAGCTCAATATCCCTTTGCTGGTTAAAGAGGCTGTTTATTATTCTGATTCTGCAGAGTTGTTGCTCAATCTTGCACGTTCCTTGGAATGTCAGGGTATCTGGTTTAATGATGAATACGGTGTTAATGAGCAAAACAGGGACAGGAAAGTAATAGAAGCATTTGATGCCGCCGGGCTCTCTTCGCATCGTTTCACGGATGCGGTTCTGGTAGAACCTGGCCGGGTAATGACGGGAAAGGGGGAGGCTTTCAAGGTTTTCACACCCTTCAAGAAAGCCGTCTACCGGCATCTGCGTCCTGAAGACTGGATGCCGTGTCCATCACCATCAAAGCAAACGTCTCTTGATATCGCTTCAGACCCTGTTCCTGTTGATCGGTATACTCCGACGGCATCCAATATCCTTGAACGATGGGAACCTGATGAGGCGTCTGCCCATAAATGTTTAAACGATTTTATTGAATCGCGCGTTCAACGCTATGCTGAGCAGCGAGACTTTCCCGCTTTGGATGGCACAAGCAGTCTGTCACCTTGGCTGGTGGCTGGCGTGTTGTCTATTCGTCAGTGTTTTGATGCCGCCGTTTGTGCCAACAATGGTGAACTGGATAGTGGGAATGCCGGTATTACCTGTTGGTTAGGGGAGTTGGTATGGCGAGAGTTTTACAAGCATATACTGGTCGCGTTTCCCCGGGTTTCGATGCATCGTCCTTTTCAGGTTGAAACGGACAAGCTGAGCTGGCGGCATGACTCTGCTTTACAGGAAGCCTGGGAATCCGGAAAAACCGGCTTTCCCCTGGTCGATGCAGCCATGCGACAGTTGGTGGCTACGGGCTGGATGCATAACCGTTTGCGCATGGTGACCGCGATGTTCCTGTCCAAGAACCTGATGCTGGATTGGCGAATAGGCGAGCGCTTTTTCATGCGTCATCTGGTGGATGGCGATTTGGCCGCTAATAACGGGGGATGGCAGTGGTCAGCCAGTACCGGTACCGATGCGGCGCCGTATTTCAGGATGTTTAATCCTGTCAGCCAATCCGAGAAATTTGACCCGGACGGCACGTTCATTCGTACGTGGGTGCCTGAGCTGGCAGCGCTGGACAATAAAGCAATTCATCAACCGTTGAAGGGAAAGACGGGCGATTTGTTCGGCGCATTGGATTATCCGGCGCCGATTGTTGATCATTCCGCATCACGCCAGCGTGTGATAGAGGCCTTCAAAGGGTTGCGTTCATGAATGACTCTGAACATCTCGGCCGGTTTCTTGAAGTGTGGTCTGCGATAAGCGCTGACACGATTGATACGCTGGATCAGATCTACGATGAAAATATAGCCTTTTCTGATCCCTTGCATCATGTGCAGGGCTTATCGTCCTTGAGGCAGTATATCGCCAACATGTATGAGAATGTGACTGAAGTCCGTTTCTCTTTTAGTAAAACGCTGGTTGATGATGATCAGGCCTGTGTCGAGTGGGTGTTGCGTTATGCGCATCCGCGGCTGCGGGGCGGTGAGCCCATTGATATTCCCGGTTGCAGTCGACTGGAATTTACTGAAGCAGGCAAGGTGATTCGCCATCGGGATTACTTTGATGCTGGCGCTTTCCTTTACGAGCATCTGCCAATAGTGGGTTCAATTATCAGGGCGCTGAAGAGGAGGCTATCAGACGACTGATGCTTTTATGATGGACGCTAGTCGTGATGTCTGTTATTTACCGCCTTCGAGTGATGCAATTTTTGATTTTAGCGCCTCGATCTCCTGCTCGAGTGCTTCAATTTTTTCCCGGGCTTCCATCTGTTCAGTGACATCTTTCTGGATACCGATGTAATACATCAGCTGGTCATCGTCATTGAATACCGGGGTGATGCGCAGTTCGTTCCAGAACATGGATCCATCTTTACGGTAGTTGCGGACGACTTCGCACGTGGGTTGATCCTGTTTGAGCGCTTCGCGAATCCGTTGAATTGCATCCTGGCAGCGATCCTCTTTCTGCAGGAAGCGGCAATCCTGATACAGGATTTCCTCACTGCTATAGCCGGTCAGGCGTTCGAAGGCTGCATTGGTGTAAATGAGAACATTCTCATCGCCTTCGCGTTCGGCGACGACAATCCCGTCATTCGATTCATCCACCAGTTTTTCCAGCAAGGTCGGCTCAATCATTGCCTTCTCTCCCAAAAAGCGCCTTGTACAACTATGTGAATATCCAGGCCGGTTATCAAGTTTTGCGGTGGCAATACTGACGAATTTGTCAGGGATTGCTTTGCTAAACTGATATAAAGTTGTACATTGTTTTTATGATTGTACAAAAAAAAGAGGTGCTCATGGCTATTGTACCACTAGAAAAACCACAGCGTCATATAACCTTGGGTATTAGTGCTTGCCTGATGGGGCACAAGGTTCGTTATAACGGCCAACATAAGCGCTCATCTTTTTGTATGAATACATTGGCGGAATATTTCAATTTTCTGCCGGTCTGTCCGGAGGTCGGCATTGGTCTGGGGACACCAAGAGAACCTATTCGCTTGGTGGGGACGTCTGATAACTACCGTGTTGTGGGTACGGATACACCTGATCGTGACGTGACAGAACAGCTCGAAGCTTATGGGCGAGAGAAAGCACGCGAGCTCAAGGATATCAGTGGTTATATTCTCATGCAGAAATCGCCCAGCTGTGGGATGGAGCGGGTGAAGATCTACGGAGAAAATGGTATTCCATCGGGTGATAATGGACCGGGTGTGTTTGCCCGCAGCCTGATGACAGAGAATCCGTTGTTACCGGTGGAAGAGGAGGGGCGTCTGCATGACCCGATCCTGCGCGAGAATTTTTTCACCCGGGTATTTGCCTGGCACCGCTGGCAAACCGAAGTAATGCCTGACCCATCGCACAAGGCAGTGGCTGATTTCTATACGGCATACAAGTACCAGGTCATGGCCCACAGCCCGCAAAATTACACCGAACTGGGTCAATGGATTGCAAAGGGTAAAGCGGTTCCGATTGATGAACTAATGGAAACTTTCATCCATATCTTCATGGCAACGCTAGCTAAGCGTGCGACGCGGAAGTCCCATACTAACGTGATGCTACACCTGATGGGCTATCTCAAGAAGACCGTCGCAGGCAGTGAGCGTGAAGAGATTCTTAAACTCATTGAGCAGTATCGGCAGGGCGTACTGCCCCTCGTGGTACCGATGACCATGCTGAGAAACTACCTGCAACGCAGTGGTGGTGACTATATTCAACAGCAGGTTTATCTTCAGCCGCATCCTGAGGTGCTGGGTTTAAGGAACACAATATAGGCATAGTCTGTCCATTTGCTGAAGCCGTCAAACAATCAAGACCTGCTTGGGACAGGCGGTGCGTGATTCTGTAGAATCGCCCGGGATCAAAGGAAACCGCAAGTGATGACTGATAAAGAAGACGTTCTCCCTGATATCGAAGGCGCTAATTCCGCAATGTTGCCCATCCGGGAAGTGTCCCGGCTGACGGGCGTCAATGCTGTCACCCTGAGAGCGTGGGAGCGTCGCTATGGCTTGTTGAAACCTCACCGAACCCCCAAGGGGCACCGTCTTTACTCTGAAGATCATGTCAGGCAGATCCGCGCCATCACGGACTGGATAAACCGGGGTGTCTCCGTCAGTAAAGTGAGCAAGTTGCTTGAAGAGTCCGTAACCGCGCCGGAGCCGGAGGCCAGTCTTTCTGATGATGGTGTCTGGGATATCTACCAGCATCGTTTCATTGCAGCACTCAAGGCATTGAATGAAGAACGACTGGATAGTGTGTTCAATCAGGCGATGGCTGAGTACCCCGCAGATACCGTCATTCTGCGATTGTTTGGGCCGATGCTCGACAAATTGCAGAGCGCTTGGCAGGGATTGTACGGTGACCGGCTGGAAGAGCGTTTTCTGGAGAATTTCCTGAGGACGCGTATCGGATTGAAACTGTACAACGCGAACCGTCAGTCGCAGGCTGATGGTGGCTGCAGTGTCATGTTTCTTACTCTGCCTGGTGAAGTCTCAGAAATGGAGTTGCTCCTTTTATCGCTCTCTGCGGCCTCGCACGGCTGTGTCGTTCATTATCTTGGCGCCAGTATTCCCCTCATCGAAATTCCGCTGGCAGCAGAGAAACTACAGGTGGCAGCTGTCGTTTTGCAGGGGAACTCAGCGCTGGATCGAACGACCTTGTCTCGGGATTTGTTGCGTGTCGGGCAAACGCTGACCGTGCCGGTGATTGTCGCCGGTCAGAGTGCCAGAATCCATCAAAAGATACTGGTGCCAGGCGGGTTCCACCTCTTATTGCCTGGCTCTGACCAGACACTGGGATCCGTTATTCCGGATCTCTTTTCTGAAGTTCCGCAGTCAGCTTAAACCATAGGGAAGCCGGCAGCAGTGAAAGGAGTTTTAGTGGCCAGATTAATCGTTTCGGAAATGCAATTTCGAATTGGTTTCCCCTCAGGCCTTGAATGATACGTTGGCTGGCTTGCTGTGGTGTTAAGAGTACCGGCATGGCAAAGCGGTTTTTTCGGGTCAGGCGAGTGTCGACAAATCCCGGACTGATAAGTCGCAGGCGAGTACCTCGTCTGGCCAGTGTCGGGCGCATGGATTCAGCCAGATTGATTAGTGCGGCCTTGCTGGCACCGTATGCCCCTGCTCCCGGTAAGCCTCGATAGCCTGAGGGGCTGACGGTTATGAGAATCTGCTTCGGAGGCGCAGGGAAGTAGTTGAGGCACATGTCCAGCCCATTAAAGACGCTGTGTATGTTGATACGCATGACCTCCCATTCCTGCTCAGAAGAAAAGGTGTCCGGTTCCAGTGGGTCGTAAATGGCGGCGTTCAGGATGACCACGTCAGGAATGCCTTGCTGGCTGAAAATCTGGTCAGCATTGTTGTGAAGCGCTTGTAGTTGAGTCGCATCACAAGGATACCCCATTAATTGGCCTGTAGCGCTTTTGCTGGCTTTTTCGAGTTGTACAAGATTATCAGGATTTCTGGCACTCACGGCGACCCTGCATCCCTGCTGCGCAAGATCCAGAGCCAGTGCCCGGCCAATACCAGTGCTGCCGCCAATAATCCAGATATGCTGGGGTAATGCCTTTTTCTTATACATGGTTTACTCTCGCATCGACTATATTTATTATACAATAAAAATATAATGTACAAGAAAGGGCGAAGTCATGCATACCTGTGAATTTGCTGTAATCGGCGCTGGTGTGTCCGGACTGGTCTCAGCCTGGCTGCTGTCCCGACACCATGATGTTGCTCTGATTGAACAAAATCAATGGTTTGGGGGTCATACGCATACGGTGCCGGTCGATGATCCTGCTGGCCCTATGGGTATTGATACCGGCTTTATCGTCTTCAACCGCAAAAACTACCCCCATCTCTCCAGTTTTTTTGACCATCTGAATGTTGACTGCCAGGCCGTGCCCATGACTTTTTCTGCCTCAATTGGGCAGGGCGATATTGAGTATGCCGGTGATAACCTGGATACCTTGTTTGCCCAGCGCAGTAAGCTGTTCAGTCCTTCCCACTGGCGGATGATTGCCGATATTCTCAAGTTCAATGCCAGGGCCCGTGAGGACCTGTCTTCCGGTATTGAGCCTGATTTGTCGCTGAGGGACTACCTGAACCAGTTGCGGTTGGGGGAGGGGATTCGTGATCACTACCTGCTGCCGATGGCTGCGGCGATCTGGTCTTGCCCGTTGGCTACCATGCTGGAATTTCCTGCCGCCAGTTTCCTGCGTTTCTTTGCCAATCATGGGCTGCTATCCGTGTCTGATCGCCCACAATGGTATTCCGTCAAGGGCGGCAGTCAGGCCTATGTTCAGGCGCTTCTGGCGCAGCTGACGGGGCCCCGTTTCAGTGATTCTCCCGTGGAGCGGGTCGAGCATGATGGTCAGGTTTACCGTATTCATACCGCGAGTGGAAACCAGATCCTCGCAGAGAACGTTGTCTTCGGCTGCCATGCTGACGAGGCGCTGGCCTTGTTGGGCAAAAGGGCGACCGAGGATGAACAGGCGTTGTTGTCATGTTTTCGCTACCAGGAGAATACTGCCTGGCTGCACACCGATGAACGTCTGATGCCTGAACGCCGCAAGGTGTGGTCATCCTGGAACTACCTGGCTGATTACCGGCTGGCAGGGCGCCCGGTTTCAGTAACCTATTGGATGAATATCCTGCAGAAACTCCCTGAAGGCGCAAAGAATTATCTGGTCAGTCTGAACCCTTTGTCAGAGCCGGCTAAGAATAAAGTCATCAAGCGAATTACCTGGCATCATCCGGTTTTTGACCGAGAGGCCATACGCGCACAATCATCGCTGAAAGACCTGCAGGGAAAAAATAACCGCTGGTTCTGCGGCAGTTATTTTGGTTATGGATTCCACGAAGACGGTATCCGGTCTGCGGTTGAGCTCTGCAATCGCCTGGGTATTAAAGCGCCTTGGCAGGTGGTGATATGAGCCAGCCCGTGAGTGTGTTCGCTGGCGAGGTCATGCACCGGCGTTTATTTCCGGTGGAATACCGTTTTTCTTACCGGGTATTCAGCGTTGCCATTGATTTGATGCAGCTGGATCATCTGGGCCGGCAAAATCCTCTGTTGTCGTTGAACCGTTTTAATCTGTTGTCCTTTTATACCCGTGATCATGGTGCGGGGGATAGCAAGGGTTTAATAGCCTGGGCAAACGAAACACTACGCCAGGCAGGGCTGCAGGAAGTACCGGCAAAGATTACGTTGTTCTGCTTTCCCCGCGTACTCGGTTATACCTTCAATCCGATGTCACACTGGTATTGTGAAAACGACGATGGGCAATTAATTGCCATTATTCTCGAAGTCCGCAATACCTTCGGTGAACGGCACCCCTATGTTGTGCATGACAAAGGACGTCCATTGCCTCAGGCGGTACGATTCCAGCGAGAAAAGGTTTTTCATGTATCGCCATTTATTGGCATGGATGCCTGTTATCACTTCACCCTGAGAAAAGCCGGAACACGACAGTTCACTGCAATCAACGAGTATTCCGACGGCAAGCTGATGCTTGTCGCAACCCAAAACACCAAAGCAATCCCCCTGACCACCGGGCGGCTCCTGAAGCTTATGGCCCGGATGCCGTTTATGACCCTTAAAGTGATGGTCATGATCCACTGGCACGCTTTAAAGATCTGGTTACGGGGCGCCACGTTTTACACTCATCCGGGAGAAACCAAGTCATGATGCCTGATCAGGATGTGGGCAGTAGCCTCAGTCTGCCATTTATTATGCGACAACTTATTGGCCATCTTGACAAGGCTAACCAGGGTAAGTTGTTGATTGAAGCCGGTGAACAGCATAGCTATCAGGTGACAGGCGAGAAAACCGGAGAAGTGGCTGACTTGCGGCTCAATGATGGTGCTGCCATCGTCAAAGCTCTGCTAGTGGCCGGTGAAATTGGCTTTGCCAGGAGCTATCTGCAGGGGCATTGGGACACCTCAGACCTGACAAGGCTGTTTTGCTGGTTTGCGGATAATGAAACCGCCTTGAAGCCATCTGCAGGGTTGGGCTTGCCTGGACGTCTGATGCAGCGCTTTCAGCATTGGGGAGCCCGAAATTCTCTGAGAGGCAGTCGTCGAAATATCGCCGCCCATTATGATCTGGGTAATGATTTTTACCGGTTATGGCTGGATCCTTCCATGACCTATTCATCGGGCATTTTTACATCCGATGACCATGACCTTGAGCGAGCGCAGACGCGAAAATATGCCCGCTTGCTGGAGTCGATGGATGCCACCCCGGGGGATCATATTCTTGAAATCGGCTGTGGTTGGGGGGGATTTGCAGAATATGCCGCCCGCCAGGGGTACCGTGTCACGGGGATTACATTGTCCCGCGAGCAATTGGCATTTGCACAAGCGCGCATTGAGCGGGCAGGTCTTGCCGATTTGGTCAGCTTTGAACTCAGGGACTACCGGAAGCTCGATGGCACTTGGGATCATATTGTGTCGATTGAGATGTTCGAGGCGGTCGGAGAAGCTTGGTGGCCGACCTATTTTAACGTCGTTAAGCGTTGCTTGCGCTCCGGTGGGCGGGCAGCATTGCAGATCATTACCATTGATGAAGCACGGTTTGAGCAGTATCGTCGCAATCCGGACTTCATCCAGCTCTTTGTGTTTCCCGGCGGGATGTTGCCTACCGTATCGCATCTTCATGCATTGGCGGCCGGTCAGGGGCTGGAAGTGGCGAGTTCGGATCAGTACGGTCATGACTATGCCAGGACACTTTCACTTTGGCATCAGCGCTTTAACGCTGTGCAGGATGACGTTGTTGCACAGGGCTTTGATCCTTATTTCATGCGACTCTGGCGCTACTACCTGGCGTATTGTGAGGCGGGTTTTCTCAAGGGCACGGTTGATCTGGTGCAACTCCGGCTCGACGGGTAGTGTTTTCCTCTCAATTTTTTTATCGCGTCAATAGTTAAAAAAAGCCCGATCATTTGATCGGGCAGTACCTAACGGTTTTTATCTTGTTACTTCTTTGCACGTTTTTTGGTGTTATACGAACAGCCACCCCGTATAGCTATTACAGGGTGTGCTTGTGCAGGTGCATGGAACCTTCAAAGGGATTATCAATGGAGGAACTCTCACCACAAACGTGCCGGTCTGGAAACTGTTGATTGAGCTTCTCCAGGAAACTTTGTTCCTGATGGGGCGTAACATCCACCATCACCAGGCATTGGCCCGCGGCAAGCTGATCATGGTAGGGATCCAGCCGATAATTGTCGCAGGAGGCGCCAATCATCCCTCCGACCCATGTGCAGAATCCCAGCGTGACCAGCCCGGCAAATATCGTCACGATCAAAGCAATCTCCTGCCCGTAGAGGAGGTTGTACAAGCTGAAACTCACCAGTGCGCTGGCAATGAAGCCGATCATCAGTCCCCGTTCGCCGGAGTGAATGATATCTACCTCTTCCAATAAGGTGGTGCTATGCAGGTGCCTTTCCTCCAGTGCCTGGGGATGCTTGTAGGTCACATGCGTGCGTTCATAGGCTATGCCAAGGGTTTCCATGTAATGGGTTATTGCCTCGGCCTCATCAATATCCTTCACCAGAAAATGCAGTTGTTTCATTACCAGACTCCTTGTCTATAATTATACATATAATTAATTATGTACAATAAACATATTCTTGTTAGATGAAAATGAATCTTTAATACCGTTCTGAAAGAGGTAAGTGGCATTTTAAGAAGCAGGGCACAGTAAGCATAAAAACGGTTTTTTAGTGCAAATGGATCAATGCCTGCGGGTCAGGAAGGAGTTCTGAGCATGTTGGATCATCTTGCAGGGTTATTCGCCCACCCTCATGAAGAATGGGAAGACATAGACCGTGAAATCGAGCGCCATGGCCATGGATACCTGTCCCATTTGGTGGTCCTGGCGGCCTTGCCAGGTCTCTGTATGTGGTATGGCACCAGTGTTACCGGCTGGTCTACCGGGCTTGATACCATCCGGCTGGAGTCGATGAGTGCGTTTCTTCTGGGGATTGCCGCCTGGTTGGGCATTATCTGCGCGGTGACAATCATGGGGCTGTTCATTCACTGGTTGGCCAGGACTTATGGGTGTGATCCTTCCTGGAGCCGTTGTGTCATATTTGCCGCTTATACGGCCACACCACTCTATCTGACCGGCTTTTTGGGGCTGTTCCCCTCAATTCCCCTGGCCTTGTTTGGCATTCTGGCGGCGATTGCCTATGCGGTTTACCTGCTGTATGCAGGCTTGCCTCATATCATGCATATACCGTTTGAACAGGGCTTCATGATGGCAACCTTGATCGTTGCGGTCGGACTCGTGGTGCTGGTTTCCATGAAAGTGATGACCATCGTGCTGTGGGACATGGGGTTGGGTTCGATCTTCAGTCTTGGATAACACCATTGTGAGCCGGCCATGGCTGCCGGCTCATTCATTCAATCCCTGGGCTTTTGAACGGTATAGATGAGTTGATCGACAGGAAATTCTTCAGCTTCCAGTATGGCGATTGCCTTTGCGACGGTTTCGTCTGGTAATGTGGGGGTTCTGCTTAGTAGCCAGGCATAGTCACGGTCAGGCTCTCCCACCACGACATACTGGTAGTCATCATCCAGTGCAATGACCCAGTAATCTCCCCAGAACGGCCGGATGCCCAGAACATTGAAAAAGCTGACTTCCAGACGCGAGTTCTCCGGCGGGTTGGTGCTTCTGGCCAATCCCTGTGCGCTCTGGATTTTCCCGTCCTTGTTCTCACACTGGTTCAGTACATCAATATCGCCGTCTTCCCGAAGGGTGTAAGTTGCCATGACATTGGCAACACACTTGCGCTGAAAGACGTTGGGTAGCCGGGCAATTTCATACCACTGGCCCGCATACCGGTTGAGATCAACCTGGGGAACGGTGGTCAGGGGTTGGGCCAGGGCATATCCCGTGGATAGGTACAGGCAGAGCGTCAGTATCAGGCGTTGCATACAGATGACTCCTGTGCGGCATCAAGGAATTGAATGAGATCCCGGGCACTTTGTTCAGGAATCTCTTCCATCGGCATGTGCCCAACGTTTGGATAGACGATTAGCTCACTGCCCGGAATGGCCTGATGGTATTTTGGTGCATGACGTACAGGAATCCAGTGGTCTTGATCGCCCCACATAATGAGCGTGGGCATGGTAAGCAGTTGGGTACGTGAAGTATCAAAACCGACGCAGTTACGGATATGCCGGATCAGTCGGCCACCGGCAGCCCGGTTGCCATCCCGATGCAGCAGTTCGTTATAGCGTCTAATTTCATCAGAAGTGGCTTTGCTTGGATCAGCATAAGCTCGGCGTACCAGTGAAGCGAACAGGCCGTAAGGCGCTTCCGTATAATCTGCAATACGACCCAGCAGCGGCATGCCCCAGGCAATCAATGCGGCTGGCGGGATGAAAAAGTAACCGGCGGCATTCAGCATCACCAGCCTGTTAACGCGTTGCGGGTAGCGAGAGGCGTACTGGTAGGCAAAATAACCACCCAGTGAGTTGCCGGCTAAATGGAAACGCTCAAGTTTTAACGTGGTCACAAAATTTTCAAGAAACTGCATGTAGGTCTGATCATCGACCTTGCTGTTGGGGAAGGGGCCTGTCAGGCCAAAGTTCGGTACATCAATACGGATGATGCGATACCTGTCCTGTAGCAGATTAACCCACTTTTCCCAGGTATGCAGGGAAGAAAACAGTCCGTGGAGGAGGATCAGCACCGGGCCTTCTCCTTCATCCCGATAGTGAACCTTGAGTCCATTAACCTCGACAAATCGTGAAGGTGGTTGCGACCAGTGTGACAGTGACGCCACTGTCTGTTGTCGTGCACGGCCTTTGATAAGGACAATGGTAATCAGTATTCCGATAGTTAGAACAACCATCAGAAAAACGGTTAAAAACCCCTCGGAAAACATGCGGCAGGATTCCTTTGCTTGTTTGGTCTGTTGCCGGTGATCATAGGCTGTTCCCCCGGCAATAACCATGGCCCGGGTCGACATTTTCTTACTGAATTATGTCAGAAAAGCCGGTGCTGTGGCCGCTGCGAATGGGATGTGATTTCGATCGGTAGTACTATTCCCTGAAACCCTGTTAACCCTCAGAATGGATTGTCTGAACGATGACGATGTCCTTCCTTGTTTATACCCTCCTGCTCGTTGCGGTAGCAGCCATTGTCGCTGTTTCAGCCTGGAAGATCAGTGCTGCTTCAACCCGTCAGCGTTGTGAAACAGAGTCACTGCGAGAGCAACAATTCCTCGAGACAGAACGCCTGCAGTCGGTGGAGCGCCAGGCCTGGCTTGAAACGGAAAATCGCCGTCAGCAGGAAACCGTTTCGCAGTTGCAACAGGAACAGGAAACGGCGCGACAGCGCATTCAGACCCTGGAACTCGAACTGGCGCGGTCGGCAGAGCGTCTCACGGGGATGGAAGCGTTGCGGATGACTTTGCGTGATGCAGAGCTGCGACAGCAACAGCTGCAGGCATCGGAAAGTGAACTTAAAACAGCACTGGCGGCACGGGACAAAGAGCGGGAAGCGGCTGACGATAAAATCCGGTTGTTGGAGCAGGCTGAAATAAGGCTCAATCAGCAGTTTGAAAATCTGGCGAACCGCATCTTTGAAGCGAAAGCCTCTCGTTTTACTGAACAGAATAAAATGGCACTGGATGGCTTGCTGGGGCCGTTCAAGCAGCAGATCTCCGACTTCCGACAGCAGGTTAACGATGCCTATATCACGGAAGCCAAGGAGCGCCGCTCCCTGCGTGATGAAGTGCTGGGGCTGCGTGAACTGAACCAGCAGATGAGCCAGGAAGCCCTGAACCTGACCCGTGCCCTGAAGGGGGACAAGAAAGCCCAGGGGAACTGGGGGGAGCTGGTGTTGGATCGTGTACTGGAAGAGTCTGGCTTGCGTGAAGGGCATGAATACGAACGACAGGTCTCACTGAAGAACACCGATGGCGAACGGCTTCAGCCTGATGTGGTCGTTCATCTGCCTGATGGTAAGGATGTGGTGATCGACTCGAAGGTCTCGCTGGTGGATTACAGTCGTTATCATGAGGCAGACGATGATGTAGAACGGAGTCGGGCACTGGCTGCTCATGTGCAGTGTCTGCGTAACCACATCCGGGGGCTGAGCGCCAAAAGCTATCAGGATCTGGATGGCGTCAGAACGCTGGATTATGTCTTGATGTTCATTCCGGTCGAGCCTGCCTTTTATGCCGCGGTTGAACATCAGCCTTCACTGTTCCAGGAAGCGCTGGAGCACAATATTATGCTGGTCAGCCCAACCAACCTGCTGGTGGCATTACGTACTATCGAAAATATCTGGCGCTATGAACACCAGAATCGAAATGCGGAAAAAATTGCTGAAAAAGCCAGCGCGCTCTACGACAAGCTGCGTGGGTTTACGGACGACATGCAGAAACTGGGTAGTCAGCTGGATACCGTGAAAAAGACCTATGATGGCGCCATGAACAAGTTCAGTTCGGGACGGGGTAATCTGGTACGCCAGGCGCAGCAGTTTGTGGAGCTGGGCGTCAAGGTGAAAAAACAGTTACCGCAGGACTTGTTGGACCGTTCTGTCACCGAGATCAGCACACCCGTGGAAGAGGTGGAATTGCTGGAAGAAAGCAACAAAAGTCTCGGCTAATACCTATGGTCTTTTGATGCGTATCAATATCTGGTTCTTCGAGTCAGGTAGAGTGAACCCCGCAGTGAAGAGGGGAGGGGTTGGTCGCTGAAAACAGCTCAGCGATGATCCTGCCACTGCAAGCAAGTGTCATGGCGCCTCGTTATAGCAGACTGCGGTATAGACAGTCGGGACAGGTCTGCCAATGGTTATTGGCCGGTTTTCTGAGGGGGAAACCGGCCTTTTCTTTCTGCATGACATTCTCTGTATTTCTCACCATAGCTGAAAACCACTAAGGCAGTGATGCTGCCCTTGTGCTTAGCTTTTGTCTCCACTATTACCGGGCTGGAGTTCGTTATGCCGCACATAAGGGCCAACCAGAAGGTCGATGATCAGGGGCAGCATGGGGCCGGAAAACCGGCTGTGTTGGTGACCGGGGGCGCACAGGGAATCGGTCGTGGCATCACAGAGTATTTTCTGGCGAAAGGCTATAGCGTGGTGGTGGCGGACAATGACCGCGAAGCCGGTGAAGAACTGATCGGTCTGTTGTCCCGGCAGGGCGACGTACGCTTTATTCGCACGGATGTCAGTAATGAAGAATCGGTGCAGCGGTGTATTGCCCGGGTTCAGCACTGGTTTGGCGGGTTGAATGGGTTGGTCAATAACGCGGGTATTGCTGATCCCTATACCGGCCCTCTTGAGTACCTTGATCTCGTGGACTGGCAACGGATTATTGATGTCAATCTGACCGGTGTCTTCCTGATGGTCAGGCAGGCGCTGGGTTTGCTGCGCGTTCGGCATGGCGCAATCGTTAATATTGCTTCCACGCGTTATCTGCAATCCGAACCCCAGACCGAAGCGTATGCGGCGAGTAAGGGCGGTGTGGTTGCCTTAACCCATGCGCTGGCGGTGTCGCTGTCCGGGCAGATTCGGGCTAACTGTATCAGTCCTGGCTGGATTGAGGTGGGGGAATTGCAGAAGTCTCGATCACGGCGGCCGGTGCACCTGACGGAAACCTGTCACCAGCAGCACCCGGTGGGGCGTGTAGGGGAGGCTAGGGATGTGGCCAGCCTGGCTCATTTCCTGATTTCTGAGGAAGCCGGGTTCATGACCGGTCAGAATATTATTCTGGATGGTGGCATGACCCGGAAAATGGTGTACGAGTAGTGAACGGGTGGTTAGTTGAAGACGAATCTACGGGCTTCAATCCACGACATGTCGCGTCCGTTGTGTTCAGCTTCTGCCAAAATATCTTCCAGCCGTTGATACTTGCTGATTTCATCATCGGACATGAAGTGCAGGCATTCTCCGCCAAAGAACCAGAGCAGATCGCGGGGAACCATCGGTGCCAGCTGGGGATGGTTGCCGATAAAAGCAAACAGCCACTGCTGGCCCAGGTAACGGGATTCTTCCAGGTGGTCTACCAGTGCCTGCTTGACGTGCTGTAATTGTTCCAGCTGCTGTTCCTTCTGTTCTTCTGTGCAAACGCTGTCCAGTGCGTTGGGCAGCTGCATCATCAGATTATCCAGCAGCTGCTGGTGATGTTCGATGTAGAGACGGTGATTTTCAGGCATCAGGAGATTCCAGTCAGGCCGGGTAACCTGTTTTGACAGGTCAGTGATAAAGCAGCACAACCTAGCGAGCGCTGAGCGAGAGGTCAAGTCCGTCGATAGTTGACGTTGCCGCCATCTGATGTGTTAAGTGCCCATCTGCTTTAGCAACTGACCGTAATATATAACGTGATCGAAGTAGCAACTGGTCGTAGTAGATAACCACATAGGGATTTGCAATAAAATACTATAAGATGCCCGTTTAAAGACTGAGACAAGCATAAGGAACTGAACGGTTACATGACCCGGGCACTGCAAATCCGCCAGCTATACAAAACTTACGACAATGGTCATCAGGCGCTGAAAGGTATTGACCTGGAGGTTCAGGAAGGTGATTTCTTTGCGTTGCTGGGCCCTAATGGCGCGGGCAAGTCAACGACCATCGGCATAGTTTCCTCGCTGGTTAATAAAACGTCTGGCGACGTTAATATCTTTGGTTACGACCTCGATAAAGACATGAGTCGTGCCAAACGTCAACTGGGTGTGGTTCCGCAGGAAATCAATTTTAATCAGTTCGAAAAAACACAGGATATTGTCATTACCCAGGCGGGTTATTATGGCATTTCCGCCAATGAGGCCAGTGCTCGGACCGAGCTATACCTCAAGAAACTCGGACTGTGGGACAAACGCAATGTTCAGTCCCGAATGCTGTCCGGTGGTATGAAACGCCGGCTGATGATTGCCCGTGCATTGGTCCATGAACCCCGTCTTCTCATTCTGGATGAACCAACGGCCGGTGTTGATATCGAACTGCGTCGCTCATTGTGGGAATTCCTGCGGGAAATCAATGGCAAGGGCACGACGGTTATCCTCACCACCCATTACCTGGAAGAAGCGGAACAGCTGTGTCGCAATATCGCGATCATTGACCAGGGTACGATCGTCGAAAATACCAGCATGAGGGCGCTGTTGGGTAAATTGCAGAAAGAGAGCTTCCTGCTGGATACCCGCGAACCCATCAACGACATGCCTGATTTTGCCGGTTATGTCGTGCGCAAGGTTGATGACAGCTGCCTTGAAGTGGAAGTGAACAAGAACCAGGGGCTGAACGGGCTGTTTCAGCAGTTGAATGCGTCCAGTATTGATGTCATCAGCATGAGAAACAAAGCCAACCGGCTGGAAGAGCTCTTCGTCGGCATGACGGCCCAGGGATAACAGAGAACGGGAATACAGGTGTGAACACGAACAGGGGTTCCTATCCGGTCCGGGAAAACTGGATCGCTTTCTATACCATATTTGTCAAGGAAATCCGCCGGTTTCTCCGGATCTGGCCGCAGACACTGCTGCCACCGGCGATCACCATGGCTCTCTATTTTGTGATTTTTGGTAATGTCATCGGTTCGCGCATTGGTGAGATGGGCGGCTTTGATTACATGACCTTTGTTGTGCCCGGCTTGATCATGATGTCGGTGATCACTAACAGTTACAGCAATGTGGCGTCCAGTTTCTTTGGCAATAAATTCCAGCGCAGCGTAGAAGAGCTGCTGGTGTCACCAGTGCCTAACTGGATTATCTTAATGGGCTTTGTCATGGGTGGCGTCTGTCGTGGACTCGGTGTTGCTTTGATCGTGACACTGCTGTCACTGTTTTTCGTGGATTTCCAGATTTACGATATCAGTGTCACAGTACTTGCGATCTTTCTTACTGCAACACTGTTTGCGCTCGGCGGGTTTATCAATGCGCTCTATGCAAAATCTTTTGATGATATTGCGATCATTCCGACGTTCGTTCTTACGCCTCTGACCTATCTTGGTGGTGTGTTTTATTCTGTCAAGATCTTACCGGAATTCTGGCAGGGGCTTTCCCAGGTCAACCCTATCCTCTACCAGGTGAATGCCTTCCGTTACGGCTTGCTGGGTTACAGCGGTGTGGTTAACCTCTGGCATGCATTCCTGATGATGGGATTGGCCGTCATCGTCTTGTTTGTCTACAGTCTTTACCTTTTGAATACAGGCAAGGGCCTGAGAAACTGAGTTTCGTTGTAATGAACACATCCTTAGAAGCATCCCCACTGGGCAAGCACAGTGATTATGTGGCCGAGTACGATGCGAACCTGCTTTTTCCGATACCCCGTGCACCCAAGTGGGAGGCGAATGGCCTGGTAGCCGCCAGTCTGCCGTTTACCGGGGTTGATATCTGGAATGCCTATGAGCTGTCCTGGCTGAATCATCGCGGCAAGCCGGTAGTGGCGGCCGGGGTATTCACAATTCCCTGTGATTCAGAATGCATTATTGAATCCAAGTCCTTCAAGCTTTACCTGAATTCCTTCAACCAGAGCCGGTTTGAGTCAGCAGCAGACGTGCAGGCAACCATGGCCCGTGATCTCAGTCGGGCCGCCGGTGCACAGGTACGTGTGGAGATTCTTTCTATCAATGCGCTGGAACAGCGTGGTTTGGCCGTGCTGCAGGGCGAATGTATCGATGAGCTGGATATTGCCATCGACACCTATCAGCTGGACAGCAGTTTGGTACAACCTTCGACTGATGATGAACGTGTATCAGAAACGCTTTACAGCCATTTGCTGAAGTCCAATTGCCCGGTAACAGGACAGCCTGACTGGGGAACGCTGGTCATTGATTACCGTGGGCCGCGCATTGATCGTGAGTCGTTGCTGAAATATATCTGCTCCATGCGTCAGCATCAGGATTTCCATGAGCAGTGTGTAGAGCGGGTTTTTCTGGATATCTTGGCTCAGTGCCGGCCGGAAGCACTGACTGTCGGTGCACGTTACGTGCGTCGTGGTGGGTTGGATATCAATCCGTGGCGGACTAATTGTGGCAAGGCGTCGGATAACGGTCGCCTGGCACGTCAATAAGTATCCCAATGATGGAAAAGCCGGGTCAGACGATGATCCGGTCTTTCAGCTTTTCCGAAGCATCCTTCAAAGCCTTCAATATTCGTTCTTTGTCGTAAGATTGAATGTTCGTGGTATCGAGGTAGAGCGAAAAGCCCTTCATTTCATGCTCCACGTAACTTTTCCTGGCGCCGAGGTCCCGGCGGAAATCCATCACTTCATACACGGGTACTGGGCGTGGAATACCTTTCACCTGAACCTCGCCTTCAGCCCGGCACAGAATGACATCCTTGACCAGTGACCAGGTTTCTTCCGCAATCAAAATCTGATTGGTACCTGCACGGCTTTCCAGTCGGCTGGCCAGGTTAACGTTGCCACCGATGATGGTGTAATCCATACGTGAAGCAGTACCGAAATTACCAACGGTACAGAAGCCGGTACTAATTCCCATCCGGATGTTAAGCGGCTTGCGAATACCTTTACTGCGCCAGTGCTGTCGCAACACCTTCATATGCTTGCGCATGGCGATTGCCATGGAGACGGCAGCCAGTGCATCACGGCGGTCTCCCTGGGGACGATGATCACCAAAGTAAACCATCAGGCTGTCGCCAATGAATTTATCAATGGTGCCGCCAAAGTGCAGAGCGATGCGGGACATTTCGTCAAGGTAATGATTTAGCAGGGCTGTCAGCGCCTCCGGATCCATTTCATCGGTGATATTCGTAAAGCCTTCTATATCAGAGAAAAAAACGGTCAGGCGTTTTCGGCGTGGTTGCAGGCTTGTGTGAGGCTGACCTGTGCTCAGGGACTCATGAACGCGTGGTGGAAGATAGCTGGTCATATTGTTGACCAGCTGGGCATATTGCTGCTTTTGTTGTTGAGCTTGTTGCTGTAACCGATTGATCGAACGGACTTTTACAGAAGAGAGCCAGCTATGGAATAACAGATAAATCAGCATGCCAGCGGCGATAATGATATGGGTCGCTACGGGTAATGGTGGATTGATTGTGGCATCAGGTAGCAGGGTATGTGTCATAAATATCAACCCTGAAAATAACAGGGTTTGCAGGCACATAAACCGGAAACCGTGTGCACTGATACTGCTGACAGACAGCAGGATCAGTGTTGCCAGCGAAACAAATAAGGGTATGCCTGCGATTGCCAGCAGTACACTGATGATCACGGTATCGCATGTGATCAATAGCCTGGACTGGGTGCGGGATGTGGCCTTGTTGTTTTGGCGCGGGCGCGAGATCCATCCAGTCAGTAAATAGCTGGCATACGGCCATGGCAGCATCACAGCCACAACCCAGTACCAGTACAGCTCAATGCCGTTTAGCAAGCAGGCTGAAAAAACGGTCAACGCCGCCGTGAACCAAAGGAGGCCTCTGGCCAGCAGGAATGCGTTATGGATCAGGAACTGTTTGACGTCAGTGACGGTAACGCTCGTCATAGTTAAGAATTATTATCGTGCCAGGCCATTATTCTCGGATTTAATGGTAGTCTCTGCGTACATGCGTCCCATTATCGCCAGTGGTTATGGGAAAGCAAACACTTTGTCCGTCGGTGTGACACCATCGTTGGTTGTATAAATAATTGTCTGTCGTGTTGTCAGGAGGTTTTGAGTGGATGCCATTGAAGCACTAACAGGGCGAGTCTCTGTCCCACGATTAGTCGAGCCTGCACCATCATCTGAACAACTGGATATCCTGTTTCAGGCGGCACTGAGAGCACCGGATCATGCCATGTTGCGCCCATGGCGTTATATCACCATTTCTGGTGAGGCCCGCGAACGCTTAGGTGAGCTTTATGCGAAAGCTGTGCAGGCAGATCAACCGGATCTTGAAGACGAGATGCTGGATCGCTACCGGGGGCTGCCATTACGGGCACCGATGCTGGTGGCACTGGTGCTGACCCCACAGCAACATCCCAAGGTGCCTGAAATTGAGCAGGTGCTATCGCTGGGGGCGGCCTGCCACGGCATGATGGTGGCAGCTCATGCCATGGGGATTGGGGCGATGTGGCGAACAGGCACTATCAGCTACCACCCACTGGTTGAAGAGGGGCTTGGTCTGACGGGCGATGAAAAACTGTACGGTTTCATGTACCTCGGCACACCGGACGGCGTCCGGAAAAAGCGGCCACAGCTGGCTGTTTCGGATTTCGTCTCGGCATGGCCCGAAGGATAAACACAAAATGACGGAACGTTTTCTGTTCCGTCAGTCAATCCAGTGGATGATGTGCTCTTCCCAGTCTTCTTCGGGTACCCGGTCTTCGCTCATAACCCGTTGCTGGACGGAAATGCCTACGAGATGCACGGTCTCAGGCGTGCCTGACACCAGTGGGTGCCATTCCGGGAGATCCTTGCCTTCCGACACCAGACGGTAGGCGCAGGTGCTGGGCAACCAGTGGAATTCCGGAATGTCATTGACGGTCAGGTGAATGCACTCGGGGGCAACCGTCGCCCGTTGCGGATAAACCTTGCAGCGACAGGAGTCGGTATCAAGGTGTCGGCAGGATAACGCGGTGTAACAGACTTCACCGGTGTCTTCGTCTTCCAGCTTCTGGAGGCAGCACCGGCCACAGCCATCACAGAGTGACTCCCACTGGGTTTTGCTCATGTCTTCCAGGCGAACCGTGCGCCAGAAGGCGTCAGTCTGCGATGCGGGTGTATTGCTCATATCAAACGGGGTCATTAAAACTCAGAAATTCTTCCGGCAGGGTCTGCAGGTAATCCTCGCGGGCAGGGGGCATCTGCAGGTGGTAGCCTTGTGTCTGGATATTATCCATGACTTTGGCGGTGTCTTCCCGTGCCAGTTTCCGTTCAGGTGTCAGTAACATGTCCATGACGGGTACCGGTTTTCCGAAGACTTTCAGCAGTGCCTCCGGGGCCGCGTCCAGCCCTTTCCGTTTTTCCACGTAAAGGTACATTTCTTCTTTGACCGGGCTTTTGTATATGGATACCAGCAGTTTCACGTCATGACTCCTCTGACTGTTGCTGCATGTTATTCAAATGGACGATGAGGTTATCCAGAATCGTTTCCCGACGCCAGCGTCCCAGGGTATTCAGTAATGCGGGGGAAGCGCTAAATTCCCCCGTGTCGAGATACTGTCTGACCAGCGTGTTGGCCAGGAGTTTCACGGGGATCAGTTCCCGTGCGATCTGCAGGGCTTCTGAGGTTGTATGACAGTAGTTGCGGATGGCTTCAACCCATGGCTTTGCCCGCTTGGGGAGTGGTGCCGGGAGGCGTTCAGGCCATTCGGATTCAGGGACTTTCAGTGCTTCGCGAATATGCGCCAGGATGGCTGGGCCGTGCACTCGCAGAATCGCTGGTGTCATTCGCTCAATACGCTTGAGCTTGTCCAGGCTGTCGGGCTGATAACGGGCCAATGGCCAGAGGCTGGCCGCATGAATCACCTTGTTACGGGGAACATCCAGTTGTCTGGCGGTCTTTTCCCTGAATTGGCAAATGGCGCGTAATACTGTCAGCTGGCGGGGATACAGTTTCCAGGCGAGTTTGGCATCCCGCCAGGCTTCGCCGGGATCCGGCTCATGACGGGCGTTACGAATCATGTTGTCACAGTCTTCGCGATGCCAGTCCAGTCGTTGTTTGTCTGCCAGTTGTGAAGTCAGGATCGGGTAGAGTTGGTTCAGGTAATAAACATCTAATGCGGCATAACGAATCTGGTTATCACTGAGCGGACGTGCCAGCCAGTCAGACCGGGTTTCATCTTTGGCCAGTTCGACACCCAGAAAGCGTTCAACCAGTCGCTGATACCCCAGGCAGTGGTCTGTGCCCAGAAAGGAAACGGCCAGTTGTGTATCGAAAATCGGGTCGGGCAGGGTGCCCAGCAGACGCTGAAATACTTCCAGGTCTTCCCCGGCCGCGTGCATCACCTTGATAATGTCGGTATTTTCGAGGATTGCGCAAAATGGCGTCCAGTCAGTGATGGCCTGGGGGTCAATCAGCATGACCTGATTGTCATGCCCTGCCTGGGTCAGGCCGGGTATCGGGTAGAAAGTGCTTGTACGAATAAACTCGGTATCAAGCCCCAGGTAGGGGACATCCTGCCACTGCTGGCAGGCCTGTGCGAGGCTTTTGTTATCAGCGATCCATTGAATCTGTGGTGCATCGTCCATCTGGAGGTGGCCTTGCGCAAAAGGTCGATTATATGAGGAATGGGGCCGCGTTGCTTTAAATAAAAAATGTTAGGGCAGATGGGATTAATACGCATGTCTGAGACAGGCTGACTTTTGTACCTTTGTACGCCTAAACCCTCAGGGTTGTCTGTCAATTAGGCTAAAAATAAGAAGCCTGTCCGATAAAATTGGCTACATAAAATAGTTGGGAGTGTTATCCATGGCAAAAACGGTTCACGGACGTAAAGTACTGAATCTGGTGCTGGAGTATGGGCAGCCCTACAGTCGCGATGCCCTTAAGGATGCAATGGCTACTCAGTTTGGTCAGGATGTGCAGTATCACACCTGTTCTGTGCAGGAACTATCCGCTGATGGCCTCATCGACCTGTTCCTGGGTAAGGGCAAGCTGGTGGAAACGGATACTGGTATCGTTGGCGACGCCAGCAAGCAGTGTGGTCATCACTGAGCTGACATGAGCTGCGTGCCTGCTTCCTGATCGGTAAGGATCGGGAAGCGCTCGCAGTCCGGCAACTGGTAATGCCACCATTCGTAATCAAATTTCTCAAAGCCTGCCGTGTGCATCAGGCCAGCCAATAACAGCCGGTTTCTTCTGGCTTCCAAGCACACCGATTCATTGAGGTGCCAGGCGGCTTCCTCAAAATCATCAAAACCGGTTCCCATCTCCAGTTCTGTGCCACTGGTTCGGTCGATAAGGGTCAGGTCTATCGCGACTCCGCGACAGTGGGGGCAACGGCCGGTATCCGGATCTGACACGTAATCGCTACCGGGAAAGGCATTCCAGAGCACCCGCTGTGCCTCGACAGGCCGAAAGGCATCCCACAGTTTGAGCTTCAAGCCAAGAGTTGCTGCGTGGGAAATTGCGCTGTTAAGACAGTCTGCCGCTTCCTGGCGCAGATAGCAGCGGCTGTTGAAGTAGATGCTTTTGCCTGTCACGTTATGCGTTGTGGCGTAATAGAGTTCAATATCGACATCAAACTGTTCACGGGTGATTTCGGTCAGTGTGGCGATCACGGCACTACCTTGCGGTTGGTTGGGGGTTGATACTCCTTTCAGTGTAAGTCATAGCCAGACGTGTATTAGGTAGATGGCAGGGATCTTCTGCCAGCAGGCTTTGTTCTTACTGGAAAAATTGCCAGAGATTGATGCCTCCCAGGAGAATGCAAAGCAATTGCCAGAACAGGGTTGGGTTTTTCGACATCAGCGGCTGAAAGTCCATATGTTGGAATGCCGGGTTAGGGGTGGAAAGATCCTGGCAGAATTCCGATAAAGCCTCATAACGTTCAGTCGGGTTGGGAGCGACAGCTTTGGCCAGCGCCTGGTTGATCCATTCTGGCAGGTCGGGACGGTCATCCGTCACCGGGCGATACCGGAGATGTTTGTAGTGCTTGATGCGAATGCTGTTCCCGGCGATTTCGCGGTAGGGAAGGTGACCTGTCAGCATCTCGTAGACAATCACACCGACGGCGAACTGGTCGGCACGGTAATCGATAGCGCTGCCCAGAAAATATTCGGGCGCCACATAATTCTTGGTGCCCTGCGGGGTATTGTCATGGAGCCCTGACTGGATTTCAGTGTCTCCGGCGACACGGGCGGCGCCAAAATCAATCAGTCGAACGCGTCCGTTCGGGTCAATCATCAGGTTTTCCGGTTTCAGGTCCTGATGGAGGATCTGCATTCTGTGCAGGCCCCGTAAGGCGCAGACAATCTGACGGGTCAGGTCCCTGACCGTATTGAGGTCTGGCCTGGGGTTGTCCTGCATCCAGCTTCGCAAAGTCTGTCCCGGGATGTACTCACAGACATGGTAGAGAAACTGCTTGCCTGCCTTCGGTGCATGAAGTGTCATGATCGCAGGATGGTTGACCCGTCGTCCTATCCATTCTTCACGGAGAAAGCCGTCGAGGTAGAGTGGGTCATCGTCAAAGTTAACGGACGGCGTCTTGATGACAACCTGTTGGCCGGAATCAGTATCTTCAGCCAGATAAAGCTGGCTCCGGGTGCTGGCATGAAGCGTTTCCAGGATGCGATAGCCATCCAGAATCTGTCCAGGCTCCAGATCCGGTGGAAACCGCAATTGTGCCAGCCGTTCCAAGGTTTCATGGCTGTTTTCGGCCGGCAGAGTATCAATGCGACAAATGACAACCGTCAGGTTATCACTGCTACCGGCGGATAGAGCGGTCTGAACCAGGCTGTCTGCTATTTGCTGGAGCCCCGGGTTGCCCATGCAGCTGGCGACAATTTCCCTGTGACTTAAGACATCGTGAATGCCGTCGGTGGTGAGAATGAATACATCGTCTGTTTGCAGGGTTTCAGTGCGGTAGTCCACTTCGGTATGACGGTGCATGCCAAGTGCACGTGCTAGGTATTGTCGCTGGCCGAGACGAGACGTATGGTCTTCGGTCAGGCACTCCAACTGCTGTTTTCTGAGGCGGTAGATACGGCTGTCACCGATATGCAGCAGGTGGGCAGTATTGGATTTTAAAACGATGCCGGAAAACGTCGTACAGAGATCCGTGTCGTTGTGAATGTGATGTTGACCCTGGTAGTGCAGCCAGCTGTTGATGGCGGTAATGACCTTGCCAGCGGCATGTCGCACCTGCCAGGAGTCCGGCGTACTGTAATAGTCTGCCATGAATGATGAAATACTGGTGTGGCTGGCTTCCCTGGCCCGTGTACAGGCGCTGACACCGTCGGCAACCAGTGCCACAATCCCCTTGTGCGTGAGGGCATTGTGGTTGTCAGGTATGCGGATCGCACAGGCATCCTGATTTTCCGGTTTGATGCCGGCGCTGGTGCTGAAAGCGTAATTAACGTCTAGCTTGTTGCTCATACTGCCCGTTTACCTGTCCATAAAAAAAGAGGGTGACTGCTGTCAGTCACCCGAATGTACCACTGACAGACTCAAGCGGGGGAATCTGTCATGGTATGTGCTGGATAAGTTCAGGACACGTCAATCATGGTGACGGTGCCATCCGGCATGACTTCTGTCATCTGACCCTTAGGCTCTTCCAGGAACAGCAGGGTCATAAAGCCCAGTACTGCGGTGCCTGCAATCACAAGAAAGAAGGTCTGGTAATCGACCAGGGAGAGTACGGTCAGGTAGAAGACAGCACCCACATTGCCGTAAGCGCCTGTCATACCTGCGATCTGGCCGGTCAGGCGTCGCTTGATCAGCGGTACCACGGCAAATACGGCACCTTCACCGGCCTGTACGAAGAAGGAACAGGTCATGGCGGCGACAACGGCAAGCACCAGCGGCCAGCTGGAATCGATAATGGACATGGTGGCGTAACCAACGGCCAGTCCTGCCGTTAACACCAGCAGGGTTGTTTTGCGGCCGAAGCGGTCACTGATTAATCCGCCGCCGGGACGTGACATCAGGTTCATGAAGGCATAGGCCGAAGCGACCAGGCCAGCCATGACCGGATCCAGTTCAAAGGTGTCCATGAAGAACAGTGGCAGCATGGAGACAACGGCCAGCTCAGAACCAAACGTGGCGAAGTAAAGGACATTCAATACGGCAACCTGCTTGAACTTGTACTGGTGGATCGTAGGCACAGGCTTGCTGAATATTTCTTTGTTGATCTGCCAGGCTTTCCAGGCGTCAAGGAGATACAGCAGTGTCAGGCCAATATAAATGGCTGTGGCGATCCCGGCTGACAGCATGCTGACGCCCTGGGGGGACAGCTTCCATGTCAGCAGTGCCAGGGCGGCATACATCGGGATTTTCATGATCAGCAGCAGAACAAAGTCACCTTTGGAGGTGACTTCCATGCCGCCCAGGTTCTTGGGGCGGAAATAGGTAGAACCTTTGGGTGTGTCACTCACGCTCATGTAATAGATGACACTGTATGCCAGTGACATCAGGCCGGTCAGTCCGACCGCATAGCGCCAGCCATCCTCACCGCCAAACAGCAGTGCGATCGTTGGCAGTGTCATGGCCGCCGCCGCCGAGCCAAAGTTACCCCAGCCACCGTAGATTCCTTCTGCGGTACCCAGTTGCTTGGCCGGAAACCACTCGGAGACCATCCGGATACCAATCACAAAGCCGGCACCGATGCAGCCCAGAAGGAAACGGGCGATGGCGGCCTGGGTGAAATTGTCGGCCAGCGCGTACATAAAGCAGGGAATACTGCATAGCGCCAGCAGGGCTGAATATACACGACGGGGGCCAAACCGATCGGTCAGCATACCGATGATTACCCGGGCAGGGATGGTCAAGGCCACGTTAAGGATTAACAGGGTCTTGAGTTGTTCGCGAGTGAGTGACAGTGAGTCAGCAATCGCAGTGACCAGTGGCGCATGGTTAAACCAAACGACAAAGGTAATAAAAAAGGCAATCCAGGAAAGATGAAGGGCGCGCATCTTTCCTGTAAATGAAAAGATATTGATTTTATCAGGTTCTGACATGTCTGCTCCTTGTCGAGACGTACGTTATCGCTGTCATGAACCCCTTTCAGCAAGGATCAGGCCAGAGTGATGCTATTGTGCTGCTGAGGGGGATTTATTCTCGGGTTAAAGCGTTTTTATCCCACCTGCTGTCTGCTTGCTCAGGGTGCTGGATTGATCGAATCGTGGCCTGATGAGCTCATTTGTTGTGCCCGGTCAAAACAGGCGCACCAAATTGTGCGTGCACCGGGGCTCTGAAATGAACCTTTATGGTGCGCGGTTTTGGTGCGGTGCTGTCAGGATGGAGCGTTCCTACTGTCAATGTTTTCTTTAACTGATTGTTATTTAAGGGGTAATAGAGTTGGGCGTGATATTTGCTTTACTGGTGCAGTCAGGTTGGTTTCACCCAACGCGAGAACAATAAATGACTGGAGCCAGGTATGCAGCATAAGGAAACACTGGTCGTAGTGGGCAATGGCATGGTGGGCCATCGGTTTATCGAAAAGCTGGTGGATGCCGGTGGCCTTGGGCAATACGACGTCATTGTCTTTGGTGAAGAGCCCCGCTCAGCGTACGACAGGGTGCATCTGAGTGAATTCTTCAGTGGTAAGACGGCTGATGATTTAAGCATG
Organism: Kistimonas scapharcae; assembly: GCF_039540975.1. Lineage (NCBI taxonomy): Bacteria > Pseudomonadati > Pseudomonadota > Gammaproteobacteria > Oceanospirillales > Endozoicomonadaceae > Kistimonas > Kistimonas scapharcae. The sequence continues at coordinate 81,056 of NZ_BAABFL010000016.1, read as the reverse complement.
GTTGCCAGTGGTTTTTATGATCAATCAGGTATTGAGCTGGTACTTGATGATCGTGTCACCAGTATTATTCGTTCGACACAGGAAGTGGTATCCGTCAGTGGTAGGCGAGTCGCCTACGATAAACTGGTGCTGGCAACCGGCTCCTATCCTTTTGTTCCGCCTGTGCCGGGTCATGACCGTGACAATTGCTTTGTCTATCGCACGATCGAGGATCTGGAAGCCATTCGCGAATCTGCCCGATCCAGTAAGGTGGGTACAGTTGTCGGCGGTGGTTTGCTCGGTCTCGAGGCGGCCAAGGCACTCAAGGATCTGGGGCTGGAAACCCATGTCGTAGAATTTGCCCCCCGTCTGATGGCCGTACAGGTAGATGAAGGCGGTGGTGCCATGCTTCGCAGGAAAATTGAACAGCTGGGTGTGTTCATTCATACCAGCAAAAACACGCAGCAGATTGTGGATGGTGAGGACTGTTTCCACCAGATGCAATTCGCCGATGGTGAAGTGCTGGATACCGATATTGTGCTGTTTTCTGCAGGTATCCGTCCGCGCGATGAGCTGGCCCGGTCGTGCGATCTGACGCTCGGCGAGCGTGGTGGAATTGTCATCGATAACCAGTGTCGCACATCGGATCAGGCTATATACGCGATTGGTGAGTGTGCATTGTGGGATAACCGGATTTTTGGCCTTGTGGCGCCAGGCTACCAGATGGCGCAGGTTGCAGTGGATGACCTGCTTGGCAGCGAAGGCAGTGAATTCACCGGTGCTGATATGAGCACGAAACTGAAACTGATGGGTGTAGATGTTGCCAGTATCGGTGATGCCCATGGTCGTACCCCGGGTGCGTTAAGTTATCAGTATGTTGACGAGGAGCGAGAGGTTTATAAGCGGCTGGTGGTCTCCAAAAGCCGGAAGAAACTGCTGGGCGCCGTTCTCATTGGTGATGCTGACGACTATGGTTCACTATTGCAGATGATGCTCAACGACATTCGCCTTCCAGCCAAGCCTGCACAGTTGATCCTGCCTGCCAGTGATGGTGCAGCACCTGCAGGGCTTGGCATCACGGCATTGCCGGAAACGGCACAGATTTGTTCCTGTTTCAATGTCAGTAAGGGAACTTTGTGCAGCGCGGTCGCGGAGGGTTGTCAGGATATTGCTTCGCTGAAAAGTGCTACGAATGCCGGTACCGGCTGCGGTGGGTGTTCCGCACTGGTCAAGCAGGTACTGGACAGCGAGCTGGAAAAAATGGGGGTTGAAGTTAAGAAGGATATCTGCGAGCACTTCCCTTATTCACGGCAGGAACTTTATCACCTGGTCAGGGTAGGTGAGATCAAGAGCTTCCAGGCGATGCTGGAAAAACACGGCACCGGTCATGGTTGTGACATCTGTAAACCAACGATTGGTTCGATCCTGGCGTCATGCTGGAACGACTATGTCCTGAAAAAAGACCATGCCCACCTTCAGGATACCAATGACTACTACCTGGGCAATCTCCAGAAAGACGGTACGTATTCCGTGGTTCCCCGTGTGCCGGGTGGCGAGATCACACCCGAAAAACTGATTGTGATCGGTGAAGTGGCCCGGGATTTTAACCTTTACACCAAAGTGACCGGTGGTCAGCGGATCGATCTGTTTGGCGCCCGTGTCCATGAACTACCGTCTATCTGGAAACGGCTTGTGGATGCCGGTTTTGAAACCGGACACGCCTACGGCAAGGCAATGCGGACGGTGAAATCCTGTGTCGGCAGCACCTGGTGCCGTTATGGGGTCCTCGACAGTGTCGGTATGGCGATTCGGATCGAAACCCGCTATCGCGGTATCCGCTCACCGCACAAGATCAAACTGGCGGTATCTGGCTGTACCCGCGAGTGTGCTGAGGCTCAGAGTAAGGATTTTGGTGTGATAGCCACCGAAAAAGGCTGGAATCTCTACGTCTGCGGCAATGGAGGTATGAAGCCCCGGCACGCGGATCTGTTTGCCACAGAGCTGGATGATGAGGCGCTGATCCGCACCATTGACCGCACCATGATGTTCTATATCCGGACGGCTGACCGGTTGCAGCGCACATCTGTCTGGCTTGAAAGCCTCGATGGTGGGTTGGATTATCTGAAGGAAGTCATTCTGGAAGACAGCCTGGGTATCGGCGAACAGCTGGATGCAGATATGGCCCGGTTGGTTGGAACCTATGAGTGCGAATGGAAGAAAACCATCGAAGACCCTGAGCAGTTGAAGCGATTCCGGCATTTCATCAATAGCGATGCAACCGACGACAACGTGGTGTTTGTCAGTGAACGCCAGCAGATTCGTCCTGCTTTAGAAAGTGAAAAGTCACTGATTGCGACGAGTGCCTGATCAGAAACGCCAAGGAGACAATGATGGAACAGTGGACAACGGTTTGCAGCCAAAATGACCTGATACCCTACCTGGGCGTCTGTGCCCTGGTGGCGGAAAAGCAGGTTGCGCTCTTTCAGGTAGGCGACAGTTTGTATGCCATTGATAACTACGACCCGGTCAGTCGTGCGAATGTGCTTTCGCGGGGGATTGTGGGGGATCTCAAGGGCGAGCTGGTTGTGGCATCACCGGTCTACAAGCAGCATTACTCGTTGCTGACGGGGCAGTGTCAGGAAGAGCCTGAGATCAAACTGTCAGTGTACCCGGTACGAGTACTGGATGGCATGGTTCAGGTCTCGCCAAACCCGGACACCCGGGCGCAGGCAGCCTGAGTTATGCGACGGCAGCAGCTTGTAGTCATCGGCAATGGTATGGGAAGCGTACGTTTCCTGGAAACGCTGGTGGCCGGAGGGGAGCATGGTTATGACATCACGGTACTGGGTGATGAGCCGGATCCGGGTTATAACCGGATCATGCTATCCCCTTTACTGGCCGCTGAGATCCCCTTTTCAGACACGGTGTTAAGGTCTCGCCGATGGTATGACGAAAACGGGATCACGTTGCATACTGGTGCGGACTTTCGGATTGTTTCGATCAATCGACTACAACGTCTGGTTGTCACCACGGCAGGTCAGCCGTTTCCTTATGATCACCTGGTGTTGGCCACCGGCTCTCATTCCTATATTCCTGGTATTCCGGGCGCCAGTTTCCAGGGTGTTGTGTCGTTTCGGCGTTATGGTGATGTGGAAGCCATGTTGAGTGCAGCAGAATCCGGAAAAAACGGAAATCGGGCTGTTGTGATTGGTGGCGGCCTGCTGGGGCTTGAGGCGGCCAATGCCCTGAACTGTCGTGGTATGCAGGTCACCCTGGTGCATAGCCAGTCGGTACTCCTGAACCGTCAGCTGGATGCCTATGCCGGTCAGTTGTTACAGAGTGAGCTGGAATCACGAGGCATTGCTTTTCTGAAACCTAAACGCACAACCTCGATTGAAGGTGTAGATGGTCGAGTCACCGGCGTGGGTTTCAGTGATGGCTCATGCATTGTTGCAGATCTCGTAGTGTTCGCCATTGGTATTCGACCCAATGTGCAGTTGGCTGTTGAATCCGGACTTGCCTGTAAGCATGGCGTTCTGGTGGATGATTTGATGTTTACTAGCGATCCGGCAATCAGCGCTATTGGTGAGTGTGTTGAGCATGGCGATGAAACGTTCGGGCTGGTGGAGCCCGTCTATTCGCAGGCGGTAACCCTTGCGCGTCGTTTGCCAGGTGAAATACAGCCATTCGTTTCTCGCCCCTCGGCAACAAAGCTGAAAGTCAGTGGCGTACAGCTGTTCTCCAGTGGTCAGTTTCAGGGGGAGGGTTGTGATGATGTCATCACTCTCAAGCATCCCGATGCTGGCATCTATCGCCGACTGGTCATTCGTGATAACCGGGTGGTGGGGGTGTTGCTTTATGGTGATACGTCCGATGGTGCCTGGTATCAGGAATTGCTGGAGTCTGGCCAGGATATCAGTGCATACCGGAATACATTGCTATTTGGATCTCAGTTTGCTGCCGTAGCGTGACGGCGAAGCAGGCAGTCATTGGAGGTGTTGTCATGTCTGTAACGGAAGCGACTGAGATCAAAACAACCTGTGCCTATTGTGGCGTGGGTTGCGGTATCGTCGCAGAAAAACCGCCCATTGATGCAGAAGTGATTGTGGTCAGTGGTGACCCGTTGCATCCCGCCAACCTGGGACGGCTATGTTCCAAGGGCAGTGCCCTGGGCGAGACCGTCCACCATGAAAACCGCCTTTTATATCCCATGGTGAACGGTAACCGTGTGACCTGGGATGCAGCCTTAACCGATGTCGTCAGCCGTCTGCAGTCGACCATTGAACAATATGGCCCGCAATCTGTAGCGCTGTACGGCTCAGGGCAGTTATTGACGGAAGATTATTATGTGGCCAACAAGCTGATGAAAGGCTTTGTCGGTAGCGCGAATATTGATACCAACTCCCGGCTTTGCATGGCATCAACGGTTGCCGGCCACAAACGTGCCTTTGGCACTGACACGGTACCGGGTTGTTATGAAGATCTTGAGCTTGCGGACTGCCTGGTGTTGGTTGGTTCAAATATGGCTTGGTGTCATCCCGTCCTGTATCAGCGGATACGTGCCGTCAAACAGTCGCGGGGCGACCGGATGAAGGTTGTAATCATTGACCCGCGTCGTACCGACACCTGTGATATTGCAGACCTCTTCCTGCCAATACAGCCGGGGACGGACAGCGTACTGTTTAATGGTTTGCTGATATGGCTGCTTGAACAGGAAAAAGTTGATCACTCCTATATTATCCAGCATACGAGCGGATTTGATCGCACTTTGGAACTAGCTCGTGTTACGTCACCTACTGTACAGGTTGTATCCAAAAAATGTGGTCTTGAGCCAGAAGTCGTTGAAATCTTTTACCGGTGGTTTGCTGAGAATGATCGCTCGGTCACGGCTTGGTCCCAGGGGGTCAATCAATCCAGTGCGGGAACCGACAAGGTTAATGCCATTATCAATTGCCATCTGGCTACCGGACGTATCGGAAAACCCGGTAGCACGCCGTTTTCACTGACAGGGCAGCCCAATGCCATGGGAGGGCGGGAAGTCGGCGGGCTTGCGAATCAGCTGGCCGCCCATCTTGAGTTCAATCGGCCGGATGATGTTGAGCGGGTCGCGCGATTCTGGCAGGCGCCCAATATGGTTGGTAAGCCGGGTTTAACGGCTGTGGAGATGTTCGATGCCGTTTCCAGAGGTGATATTCGCTTTATCTGGATTATGGGAACCAATCCGGTTGTCAGCATGCCAGATGCTGATCGGGTGAAAGAAGCACTTACGCTGTGCCCAACAGTTGTCGTGTCGGACTGTATCAGGAATACGGATACGGCAGATGTCGCGGATATCCTGTTGCCCGCTGCTGGTTGGAGCGAAAAGGATGGCACCGTGACCAATTCTGAGCGACGTATTTCACGGCAGCGACGCTTGCGAGCACCTGTTGGAGAATCACGATACGACTGGTCGATCATGGCGGAAGTAGGGCGGCGCTTGGGGTATGGAGAGGCTTTTTCATTTCAATCGCCGGTAGAGGTTTTCAGAGAGCATGCGGCATTATCGGCGTTTGAGAACCATCCGACGATGCGGCCTCGGGATTTTGATATTGGTGGTTTGATGCATATCACCGGTGAAGGGTATGACGGCCTTGTTCCGATTCAATGGCCTATTCCAGATACTACTTCGGTTGGGCAGGCAAGGCTGTTCGAAGATGGTCATTTCTTTACAGAAACAGGTAAGGCCAATTTTGTTCCTGTCAGTGAGTTAGCACCTGTTAATATGCCCGATGATAATTATCCGCTGATTCTTAATACCGGGCGGGTTCGTGACCATTGGCATACCATGACACGAACTGCACTTGCCCCGAGGTTGAGCCAGCACCGGGATGAACCCTTCGTGGAGCTTCATCCGGATGATGCCGCTTCCCGTGAGATTACTGATCAGTCGCTTGTGGTGGTTTCATCGCAGTATGGACAGGTGGTTGTGCGTGCAAGAGTGACAACGCATCAGCAGTCTGGCCATGTTTTTGTTCCCATGCACTGGTCTGGGCAATTCAGCCGTTCAGGGCGTGTTGGCAGTGTCGTTAATCCGGTAGTGGATCCGTTTTCCCATCAGCCAGACAATAAATATACGCCTGTCGAGTTAAGACGGTTTGTAGCCGAACGTTATGGTGTTTTGTTGAGCCGGTCACCCATTGCGTTACCTGAGACTGAATATGCTGTTTCGGTAAAATCTGCCGCTTGTTACCGTTATGAGCTGGCTACTGCACATGACCGAGAGAGTGGTTTTTCAGCCTTTTTGCCTGAGCTTTTGTCGGCTTCAAAGGTTGAATACGATGATGTTGCAAATGGCGTAAAGCGCTGTCTGTACCTGCAGGATGGTGAGGTGGTCGCAATATTGTTTGAATCGCAAAGCTATGAATCCCTGATTGACCGTGCCGGGCTTGAATCAGCTTTTATCGATGATCAGGATATGGCGTTACCACAATGGCAGCTATTATCTGGACAGCCTGGCAAGGGGGCAGGTTGCCAGGGACGTCAGGTTTGCGCTTGCTTTGGAGTGGGTGAAAACGCGATTGTGTCGACCATCCAGCAGGAAAAGCTTGATTCCGTTGAGTCTGTGGGTGATGTGCTCGATGCGGGTACTAACTGCGGTTCCTGTATTCCGGAGATTCGGCAACTGTTAGCGTCTGTGAATGGCTAATGGTAGGTGTCTGTTTGAATAATCTCAGCCTGAACCGGCTGGTTTACAGAAGTGATTTCGATTAAGTATTGGCAATGACAGCCAGGGCAGCGGCAGGTCAAGATACCTGCCTTTTGCCTGATAATTCGTACTTCCGGAATCACAACCGTCTCATCGTTATGACACTGGCATGGCCAGCTCAATATCGCGTTATTTACGGCAATATCAAAACAGGTACCGTCAAAATAGAAGCCTGTATAGCGATTTACTTCATTCATGCAAACTACATATGTCTGAAAGAATGCTTGCCAATATAACCGCAACAGATCCTTGGCAAGCTATATATGATTTGAGTATAGCGAGCTGTGGTCACGGCATTCAGCCGTTGGCAGCATCTCTGATAGCGCTGATTTGCTCTGTCAGTTCTGTGACGCTGTGGGGCGGATTAAAGTACTTATAAACCTGGAGGTCCGGGCCGATCAAGGTTAGCGCCCCGGCGTGATCAACCAGGTACACACCATTACTGTCAGGTTCACCAATACGGTAGGGCAGGTAGAGGCTGCCGGTCAACTGATCTATTTGGCTTCGTGTCCCTGTTGCGGCAGCAAAATCATCATTAAAAAAGCGGATGTACTCATTCAGACGCTCTGGGGAATCCCTGTCAGGGTCGACGGAGACAAATAAAACATTGAGTGGTTGTTCTGCAGGTAACTGTTGATGTAACTGGTTCAGCAGAGAAAGCGTGGTCGGGCAGACGTCGGGGCAAAACGTGTAACCGAGGAATAGCAGTGTCCATTGACCTTGCAGAGACTGCTCAGTGATCTGTTTGCCGAGATGATTGTCCAGGGTGAAAACGGGAACGCGGTTATAGATTGTGGGTTGTTGTGGCTGTTGATTGATCTGCTGAAACGTATAGGCACCTGCAGCGATGGCTGCTAAAGCAATAATGATCAGTAGCAGCCGTGTGAGGGCAGTAGTTGGCATGGTCAATCCTGTTTTATTGGTATACGACGCTATCCTCCTGCAGAACGGGTAGCAGACCTGCGCCGGTGAACTTTTATGTTAATTATTTCGACGCAGAGAGAAAAGGCCATGGCGAAATAAATGTAGCCTTTGGGGATGTGGAGTGACAGCCCTTCACCGATCAACGATACGCCCACCAGTATCAGAAAGCTCAGAGCCAGCATTTTCAGGGTGGGATGCTTATCGACAAAGTCGCCAATGGGTTTGGCGGCAAATAGCATCACCAGGACGGCAATGACAATTGCGATGACCATGACTGGGACATGGTCTGCCATCCCTACAGCGGTGATGACGGAGTCGAGAGAAAATACGATGTCGAGAATCGCGATTTGCACCAGTACCATCATGAAGCCTGACAGCGCGGTTTTGACGACATTGCTACTGTCGTGCTCCATGGCGCTATGGATTTCATGGGTGCTTTTGGCGAGTAGGAATAGCCCGCCACCAATAAGAATAAGATCTCTGCCGGATATTTCCTGATTAAGGATGTCAAAAAGTGGTTGTGTCAGTTGCATTACCCAAGCAATGGATAGCAACAGAAGTACACGTGTGCACATGGCCAACATAAGACCGATGGTTCGGGCTTTTTGCCGTTGATGTTCGGGAAGTCGGCCAGCGAGTATGCTGACGAAAATGATATTGTCGATGCCTAGGACGATTTCAAGGGCAACCAGCGTGATCAGTGAAATCCACGCTTGCGGGTCTGTCAGCCATTCCATGAGCTAATTCCTTTTGCTGCAAATTGCCTGAGCCATATCGGCTTAATGTAGCAGGAATGTGGGGGCGACGTATAAAATGTGGTGCGGTGTGGGCGTGTGTTAGAAAAGCGAAACGCCACAGGATGTTGTGGCGCTTCTTGATTGATTGAATGAAGCAGGAGTTAGCGCTTGTCTACTGGCGGATAATCGCGTGCTTCTGGACCTGTGTAGAGCTGACGTGGTCGGCCAATACGATAGGCACCGCTGATCATCTCATGCCAGTGGGCGATCCAGCCAGGGGTTCGACCGATAGCGAAGATAACCGTGAACATCTCTGTAGGAATGCCCAGAGCCTTGAGAATAATGCCTGAGTAGAAGTCGACATTAGGATAGAGCTTCTTGCTGATGAAATATTCATCTTCCAAAGCAATTTTTTCCAGGCGTTTGGCGATCTTGAACATCGGGTCGTCACCCAGTCCGAGCTCGTTCAGGACTTCATCGCAGGTCTCTTTCATCACCTTGGCGCGAGGGTCGAAGTTCTTGTAAACCCTGTGGCCGAAGCCCATCAGACGGAAAGGATCGTCCTTATCTTTGGCTTTTGCGATGAATTGATCGATATTCTTCTCATCACCGATCTCATCAAGCATTTTCAGTACGGCTTCGTTCGCGCCACCGTGAGCTGGACCCCACAGGGCGGCAATGCCTGCCGCAATACATGCAAATGGATTGGCTCCACTGGAGCCTGCCAGTCGCACCGTCGAGGTGGACGCATTCTGCTCATGATCAGCATGCAACAGGAAGATGCGGTCCATGGCGCGAGCCAGCACAGGGCTGACATGGTATTCCTCACACGGCGTCGCGAACATCATGTGCAGGAAGTTGCCACCATAACCGAGATCATTCCTCGGATACATGAAGGGCTGGCCAATGGAGAATTTGTAGGCCATGGCTGCCAAGGTCGGCATTTTGGATACCAGACGATACGCTGTGATCTCACGGTGGCGCTCGTTCGTAATATCCAGATAGTCGTGATAGAAGGAGGCCAGTGCACCGACCAGACCGCACATGATGGCCATAGGGTGGGCGTCACGGCGGAAGCCTTTCAGCAGTTCAACCATCTGCTCATGAACCATGGTGTGGCGCAGAATGGTTGTGCTGAACATCTCTTTATTCTTTGCGTCTGGCAGCTCTCCATAAAGAAGGAGGTAGCATACCTCAAGAAAATCGGAATGTTCTGCGAGTTGTTCTATCGGATAGCCGCGATGGAGCAAGACACCCTTTTCACCGTCGATATAGGTGATTTTGGATTCGCAGGATGCGGTGGATACAAAACCCGGGTCATAGGTAAAGTAACCATTGCTGGTCAGTCCCCGGACATCAATGACATCTGGTCCTGCAGTTCCGCTAAGAACGGGTAACTCCAGAGAGAGATCAGAACCTTCAATGGTCAGCCGCGCAAGCTTCTCAGCCATCTGGCCTCCTATCATGCTGTTCTTGGCTATTGTTTATAGAGAACCCTTGCCGTTTTGTATCAATTATGATCAACCGATCAGGGTTCATTATTGTGAAGTCGGCTCAACTATAGAGACATAAAAGTTTTTGTCAAACGCTGACGTCAATAGAGAATATACTTAAATAAATGTTTGTGGTGTGCTGATTTTTACGCATAAATCGCGCACCACGTTTGGGCGTTTCGGTGTATTCGTGTCTTGTTGTGGTACAGGTATTTTTGCCTTTGATAACCTAGGGTTATGCTCAGTATGCAGGGGGGTAAATCGTTGTAATTAAAAACCGAGATGTCTATACTGCGAGGCCGTAAGCCTTGGGTAGTCGGTACTTAGGTGTGGGATGCTGGCAAGTGACTGCCCTCTTCAGATCACGCACTCAAATCCAGCAAAAAAAATGTCCTTGGCGGACCAGTTAAGGTAGATCACTCGTGAATAGCAAAAGACCAGTCAACCTCGATATAACTACTATAAGGTTGCCGTTACCAGCCTATACCTCAATTCTTCACCGTATCTCGGGTGTCATCCTGTTTGTGGGCATTGCCTTTCTTCTTTATGGGCTTGATTTGTCGCTTGGCTCAAAAGAAGGGTTCGATCAGTTGAAAGAATGCCTGCAAAATCCGGTGGCTAAATTTATTGCCTGGGGGTTGTTGTCAGCTCTGGCTTATCATTTGGTGGCCGGTGTGAAGCACCTCTTCATGGATGTCGGTATTGGGGAAGGGAAGGCTTCTGGTGTGGTGGGCGCCAAGCTGACCATTGCGGTTTCTGCCGCTCTGATTGTTCTTGCGGGGGTGTGGGTATGGTAACCAATATTACAAATCTTTCTCGGAGTGGGTTGTACGATTGGATGGTGCAGCGTGTTACCGCCATTGTGCTTGCTGCTTATTTCGTGTTCCTGACGATTTATCTCATGGTTAATCCTGGTCTGGGTTTTGAGCAGTGGAGTGGACTTTTTCAGCAGACCTGGATGCGAGTATTTACCATGATGGCGCTGCTGGCGCTGGGTGGTCATGCCTGGGTAGGCATGTGGACGATTTCGACGGACTATCTGACAGAAAAAGCGCTGGGTAACAAGGCGTTGCCTGTCAGGTTCTCTTTTCAGGCGATTTGCGGTGTTGCGATGTTCAGCTATGTGGTCTGGGGCATCCAGATCCTGTGGGGGCTATGATTTATGACCGGAATACGAACTCTGTCTTTTGATGCCATTGTGGTCGGTGGCGGTGGTGCTGGCATGCGTGCGGCACTGCAGTTGACTGAATCAGGGTTGAGGACGGCCTGTGTCACCAAGGTTTTCCCCACGCGTTCACATACTGTTTCTGCTCAGGGCGGGATAACCTGCGCGATTGCCAGCTCTGATCCTAATGATGACTGGCGCTGGCATATGTATGACACCGTTAAGGGGTCAGACTATATTGGCGACCAGGATGCCATTGAGTACATGTGTTCTGTTGGTCCGCAGGCTGTTTTTGAGTTGGAACACATGGGCTTGCCTTTCTCTCGCACGGAAACCGGTCGTATTTATCAGCGTCCCTTTGGTGGTCAGTCCAAGGACTTTGGTAAAGGCGGACAGGCCGCCAGAACCTGTGCCGCTGCAGACCGTACCGGCCATGCCCTGTTGCATACTTTGTATCAGGCCAATCTCAAAGGAGGCACCACGTTCTTTAATGAATGGTATGCCGTTGATCTTGTGAAGAATCAGCGCGGTCAGGTTGTTGGTGTTGTGGCCATTTGTATTGAAACGGGTGAAACCGTTTATATCAAAGCCAAGGCGACAGTGCTTGCTACCGGTGGTGCTGGGCGCATCTATCAGTCCACCACGAATGCGCTGATCAATACTGGTGATGGTGTCGGTATGGCACTGCGTGCAGGATTCCCTGTTCAGGATATGGAGATGTGGCAGTTCCATCCCACCGGTATTCATGGCGCAGGCACGTTGGTCACGGAAGGGTGTCGTGGTGAAGGCGGTTACCTGATTAACAGTGAGGGTGAGCGCTTCATGGAGCGCTATGCACCTAATGCTAAGGATCTTGCGGGTCGTGATGTGGTGGCTCGTTCCATGGTTATTGAGATTCTCGAAGGACGCGGTTGTGGTCCCAATAAGGATCATGTGCTTCTCAAGCTGGACCACCTGGGTGAGGAAACCTTGAATCTCAGGTTGCCAGGCATTTGTGAGCTTTCACGCACATTTGCGCATGTCGACCCTGTCAAAGCGCCGATTCCGGTTGTTCCCACATGTCACTACATGATGGGTGGTCTGCCTACCAATATTGGTGGTCAGGCGCTTACGCAAACAGCTGATGGTCAAGATGCCATTATTGATGGGCTATATGCGTGTGGTGAGGCTGCGTGTGTGTCTGTTCATGGGGCTAATCGTTTGGGTGGGAACTCGCTGCTGGATCTCGTGGTCTTCGGTCGTGCTGCTGGTTTGCAGATTGTGCAAAGCCTGAAGGAAGGCTTTGACAGTATGGATGCCAGTGATACAGATCTGGATCAGGCGATGGCACGTCTGAATCACTTAAATGCCAGTACTGCCGGCGAAAGTGTCGCAGCGGTTCGTAAAGATCTGCAGAATACCATGCAGCTTTATTTCGGGGTGTTCCGCGAAGGTGAAAGTATGCAGAAAGGTTTGGGTTTGCTGGATGAGATTGGTCAGCGACTCCAAAATCTGCATCTTGAAGATAAGAGCCAAGCTTTCAATACTGCACGAATTGAGGCGCTGGAGCTTGAAAACCTCTATGAGGTCGCTTACGCAACGGCTGTTGCAGCGGAAGAGCGGAAGGAATCTCGCGGAGCGCATGCTCGAAACGACTTCCAGGAGCGCGATGATGATAACTGGCTCAAGCACTCCATTTATTTCCCTGCCGACAAGCGAATTGGCAAGCGGGATGTGAACTTCGCTCCTAAAACCATGGAGCCGTTCCCGCCGAAAATCCGTACATACTAAGGTAATGGGGGAATATTATGACGCTGAATGTAAGTGTGTATCGCTATAATCCGGAGACGGATAATGCGCCTTATATGCAGGATTTCAAGATTGAAGTGCCTGAAGGTAAGGACTTGATGGTGCTTGATGTCCTGAATCTTGTGAAAGAACAGGATTCGGGCTTATCTTATCGGCGTTCGTGCCGGGAAGGGGTTTGTGGCTCGGATGGAATGAATATCAGTGGCACTAATGGATTGGCGTGTGTCACGCCGTTGTCCGAAGCTGTCCGAAAAGGGAAGCTGGTGCTAAGGCCTCTCCCTGGCCTGCCAGTGATTCGTGATTTGGTCGTAGATATGGGGCTTTTCTACAAACAGTATGAAAAGATGAAGCCGTATCTGATTAATGACACCTCTCCTCCTGCTATTGAAAGGCTGCAGTCGCCCGAAGAGCGAAGCAAGCTGGATGGGCTGTATGAATGCATATTGTGCGCCTGTTGCTCAACATCCTGTCCTTCTTTTTGGTGGAATCCCGATAAGTTTGTTGGGCCGGCAGGGTTGCTCCAGGCTTATCGCTTTCTTGCAGATAGTCGTGATACGGCCACTCAGGAGCGTCTGTCGGCATTGGATGATCCGTTCAGTGTTTTCCGTTGCAGGGGTATTATGAACTGTGTCAGCGTTTGCCCGAAGGGTCTGAATCCTACAAGAGCTATCGGTCATATCAGAGATATGCTGCTGAGAAGTGGCACATAAATAGGTGGTGGCTCCTTCGGGAGCCCTGTCAAAAAATAGGCGTTGAGATTGTGGTTCTTTGATTGTTGTATTTTGTAAATGATCAGTTATCACCGACTTTAATAACATCTATAATTAGTGCGTGGATTCGTACAGTTCGGATTGTTATATTTATCCGACTGGTTTTGTCTGGATAAGCGCTCAAAAAGTGTCTATCCAAGGGGCTGCCTTACTACTCGATATTTCTGTCCGTTATTGTGGCGGAAGGGTTGTTTTGTCAGCCGGTAACGGTTTTAACCAGCAGGGGCGACCGGGCAACACCCGGACTATCTGTGGGGAATAGCAGCGAAGCGATTTTTACCCGATGCTTTCACTGCACAAGCACTCTCCAGTTTCGACATCAGATAGTGACCCAATTGAGTGGGGTTACAGGATAATGCAAGATGGTGTGATGCAGCGGATGTGGGGCACAGCTCATATATCCGGGGGAAACGCTGCATACGTAGAGGAACTGTACGAAAGTTATCTCCGCGATCCCAATACTGTGCCGGAGGAGTGGCGCGATTATTTTTCGCGGCTACCTCAAGTAGCGGATTCCCAGAGCGCTGATGTCCCTCATTCTGTCATACGCGATAACTTCCTTCTCTTAGCCCGCAATAAATCCCGTAAGCAACCGGTTGGGGCTGGCGCTGTCAGCAGTGAACATGAAAAGAAGCAGGTTCTTGTTCTTCGTCTGATTAGTGCTTATCGGGTGCGTGGCCACCAAAATGCCGATATTGATCCTTTGGGGATTATGGGACGTGAAGTCGTGCCCGACCTTGCGCTTGAGCATCACGGCTTGAGTAGTGCAGACCTGAATACCGATTTTCAAACGGGCTCTCTGTTTATTGGTAAAGAAGAAGCCTCTCTGGGGGAAATCGTTCAGCTTCTGCAACGGACTTATTGTGGCAGTGTTGGCGCTGAGTTCATGCATATTGTCGATACACAACAGCGCCGATGGTTCCAGCAGCGTCTGGAAAGTGTGCAGTCCAGTCCCGCTATTGGGGTCGACGCTAAGCATCATTTGCTGGAGCGGTTAACGGCTGCCGAGGGGCTGGAAAAATACCTTGGCACCAAATATCCCGGGACTAAACGTTTTGGTCTTGAAGGTGGCGAATCACTGATTCCTATGCTGGATGAATTAATTCAACGTGCAGGAACGTATGGTGCGCGTGAAATTGTGATTGGTATGGCGCACCGTGGTCGTCTGAATGTGCTGGTCAATATACTGGGGAAAAATCCTTCAGAGCTGTTTGAAGAGTTTGAAGGGAAAAAAATAGCCGAAAATGGCTCAGGTGATGTTAAGTATCACCAAGGGTTCTCTTCTAATGTTATGACTCCTGGCGGAGAGGTTCATCTCGCTCTGGCCTTTAATCCGTCACACTTGGAAATAGTAAGCCCTGTCGTTGAAGGTTCTGTTCGTGCAAGACAGGATCGTAGAAGTGATAGCAAACGACATTCCGTTGTTCCGATTTCACTGCATGGTGACGCTGCCTTTGCCGGGCAGGGTGTTGTCATGGAAACCTTTCAGTTGTCGCAGACGCGGGCATATGGCACGGGCGGAACGGTTCATATTGTTGTGAATAATCAGGTTGGTTTCACTACTAGCCGGCCTGACGATGCGCGTTCCACTGAATATTGTACAGATGTTGCAAAAATAGTGGGTGCACCCATTTTACATGTGAATGGTGATGATCCTGAAGCCGTGGTGTTTGCCACTAAGCTAGCCATGGATTATCGCATGGAGTTTAAGCAGGATATTGTCATTGACTTGGTCTGTTACCGTCGTCGTGGGCATAACGAGGCTGATGAGCCCTCCGGTACACAGCCGATGATGTACCAGAAAATAAAGGAACAGAAAACTACACGTACCCTCTATGCAGAAAGTTTGCTAGCTGAGAGTGTCTTGACGGAGCTGCAGGATAAAAAGCTGGTCGATGACTATCGCAATGCGCTTGAAAGCGGTTTGCATGTCGCCAAGAGCCTGGTAAAAGAACCCAATAAAGAACTTTATGTGGATTGGGCTCCCTATCTTGGACATGAGTGGACTGCCAGGCATGATACCCGGGTTGCACTTGGCATTCTTCAGGAGTTGGGCCAGAAAGTCTGCGATACGCCGGAAGGCTTTGTCGCCCAGAGGCAGGTAGGTAAGATTCTAGACGATCGCAGGAAGATGGCTGCCGGTGCATTGCCTATCAACTGGGGTATGGCAGAGACCTTGGCTTATGGCAGCCTACTCAAAGAAGGGCATGCAATCCGAATTACAGGTCAGGATGTAGGTCGTGGTACCTTTTCCCACCGTCATGCGGTATTACATAACCAGAAAGATGGTTCTACCTGGGTGCCCTTGGCTCATTTGGCTGAAGGGCAGCCTCAACTGCAGATCTATGATTCAGTCCTGTCCGAAGAGGCTGTTTTGGCCTTTGAGTACGGCTACTCTACGACGATGCCCAATGCGCTGGTGATTTGGGAGGCGCAGTTTGGTGATTTTGCCAATGGTGCCCAGGTTGTGATCGACCAGTTTATTGCTAGTGGAGAGCATAAGTGGGGTCGTTTATGTGGTTTAACGATGCTGTTGCCGCATGGTTATGAAGGGCAAGGACCAGAGCACTCGTCTGCACGTTTGGAGCGTTTTCTTCAGCTTTGTGCGGAACATAATATTCAGGTGTGTGTGCCCACGACGCCTGCCCAGGTTTTTCATATGTTACGCAGGCAGGTGCTGAGACCTTTGCGTAAACCACTCGTAGCTTTTACGCCGAAAAGTCTGCTGCGTCATAAGTTAGCCATCTCTTCACTCGAAGAACTGGCTGATGGGTCATTTCAGACGTTAATTCCTGAGATTGATGCGCATGAAATGGCTGAGGTCACACGGCTCGTCATGTGCAGTGGCAAGGTCTATTACGATTTGCTTGAGAAGCGTCGTACTGAATCACTGGATCACGTTGCCATCATTCGTATTGAGCAACTCTACCCATTCCCTCAGGAAGATCTGGATGAGCTGATTGCTAATTATCCTAACCTGACGTCGATTGTCTGGTGTCAGGAAGAGCCTATGAACCAGGGAGCCTGGTATTGCAGTCAGCATCATATGCATCGTGCTATCGCTCAGCACAGCAATAAACAGTTGCAACTGCAGTACGCAGGGCGCGAAGCATCCGCGGCACCCGCTTGCGGCTACATGTCTATTCATGTAGAGCAACAGCAGAAACTGGTAGCGGATGCACTGGGCCTCAATTGAAGCAGTACTGAAACAGAATCGCTCAAGGAACTAAATCGACATGGCCATTGAAATCAAAGCACCTACCTTTCCGGAATCTGTGGCTGACGGTACTGTTGCCAGTTGGCATAAGCAGCCGGGTGAGGCCTGTGCCCGCGATGAACTGCTTGCAGATATTGAGACCGATAAGGTTGTCCTCGAAATCGTAGCTCCTGCTGATGGCGTCCTCAAAGAGGTGATTAAGGCAGAGGGGGATACGGTTCTCAGTGAAGAGCTGATTGGCATCTTTGAAGAAGGTGAAGGCGGCGTTATTCAGCCTGCGACGACTGATGTAGCAACTGCTGAGCCTCAATCGGGGACGGTTCAGTCTGGCGGCGCAGCGACTCTGAGTCCTGCAGCCCGACGAATGGCTGATGAGCATGGCATTGATCATGGTGCAGTGGCAGGTACTGGCAAGGGCGGACGTGTCACCAAAGAAGACGTACTCAACTATGTTGAATCTGGTGCGGGTGCCTCTGCCGCCAAATCTGTGAGTAATGCTCCTGCTGCGAGTGTTGCTAAGGCACCTGCGCCTGAAGCCATTGCACCAGTTTTTGGTGGTGATCGTGTCGAAAAACGTGTCCCGATGACCCGTTTAAGGGCTCGTATTGCTGAGCGCTTGGTAGAGGCGCAGCAATCAGCCGCGATGCTGACCACGTTTAATGAAGTGAACATGAAGCCGATCATGGATCTGCGTCGTGAATACAAGGATCTTTTTGAAAAGCGGCATAATGTCAAAATGGGTTTCATGTCCTTTTTCGTGAAAGCCTGCGTTGAAGCGTTGAAGCGTTATCCTGTGGCAAATGCGTCTATAGATGGGAATGATATCGTTTATCATGGTTATCAGGATGTTGGTGTTGCCGTATCCAGTGATCGCGGGTTAGTAGTACCCGTCCTTCGCAATGCTGAGGATATGAGCCTCGCTGAGGTTGAATTAACAATCAGGGAGTTCGGCGAAAAAGCCAAGGAAGGAAAACTCTCCATTGAGGAGATGACGGGGGGAACCTTCACGATATCCAATGGTGGTGTATTTGGGTCACTGCTTTCAACACCGATTCTGAATCCGCCACAATCGGCGATACTCGGAATGCACAAGATTCAGGAGCGCCCGATGGCGGTCAATGGAGAGGTGGTTGTACTGCCTATGATGTATCTTGCGCTTTCTTATGATCACCGTTTGCTGGACGGAAAGGAAGCGGTACGCTTCCTGGTCACAGTGAAGGAATTGTTGGAAGACCCTGCACGTATGCTGCTGGATGTCTGATTTGTTTTCGACAGGGGACGGCTTGTACTGTCCCCAGATAATTGTTTTGAATCCGGGAAAGCGATATGGCTGAAAAATACGACGTGGTGGTAATAGGCTCAGGACCTGCAGGTTATGTCTGTGCCATCCGTGCAGCCCAGCTGGGCCTGAAAACGGCCTGTATCGAAAAGTGGGTAGATGAAAAGGGAAAAGCCAAACTGGGCGGTACTTGTCTTAATGTTGGCTGTATTCCCTCCAAGGCATTGCTCGACAGCTCCTACAAATATTACGAAGCTAAAAAGCACTTCGATGTTCATGGTATCACGACCGGTGAGGTCGGTATTGATGTTCCTGCCATGATCAAGCGCAAGGACAAGATTGTTGGTAATCTGACTCAGGGCGTAGGCGGCCTGTTTAAGGCGAATGGGGTTACTCTGATTCAGGGAACCGGTACTGTACTGTCAGGTAAGCAGGTTAATGTTACTGCCGCTGATGGCTCCAGCCAGGTTCTGGATACTGAAAATGTTGTTATTGCAACAGGTTCAGTGCCCGTGGAAATTCCTCCCACACCGCTGAATGCTGACATCATAGTTGATTCTACCGGGGCGCTGGAATTCCAGCAGGTGCCTGCCCGTTTGGGTGTTATCGGTGCAGGGGTTATTGGTCTTGAGCTGGGCAGTGTTTGGGCGCGTCTGGGCGCTGAAGTGACCGTGCTGGAAGCTCAGGATCGTTTCCTTGCGACTGCAGACCAGCAGATTGCCAAGGATGCAGCCAAGATCTTTAAGAAGCAGGGTCTGGATATCCGTCTGGGTGCCCGTGTCACTGGTTCTGAAGTGAATGGTAGTGAAGTTACTGTGAAATATATCGACCAGAATGGCGAAGAGCATTCACAGATTTTTGACAAGCTGATTGTTGCCGTTGGTCGTCGCCCATTGACTGAAAACCTGATTGCACCTGATTCCGGTGTGAATCTGGATGAGCGTGGTTTCATTTTTGTTGATGAGCAGTGCCGGACCGATGTGCCCGGTGTCTTTGCTATCGGTGATGTGGTTCGTGGTCCGATGCTTGCGCACAAAGGATCCGAAGAAGGGGTAATGGTCGCTGAACTGATCGCTGGTCAGCCTGCACAGGTTAACTATGATCTGGTACCGTCCGTAATCTATACCCATCCTGAAATTGCATGGGTGGGTAAAACGGAAGAAGAGGTCAAGGCTGGCGCTGAAGAGTATAAAGTGGGCACATTCCCGTTTGCTGCCAGTGGACGTGCTATGGCATCTAACGATACTGATGGTTTTGTCAAGGTAATTGCTGACAAAAAAACTGATCGTATCCTGGGCGTTCACGTGATTGGTCCCGCTGCCGCCGAACTGGTACAGCAGGGTGCCATTGCGATGGAGTTTGCTGCCAGCTCCGAGGATCTGGCATTGACCATGTTCTCGCATCCAACCGTCAGTGAAGCATTGCATGAAGCGGCGCTGGCTGTTGATGGACATGCCATCCATATTGCTAACCGCAAGCGTAAGTAATCTGCCGGGTGAGGCTCTCACCTGATCGAACCATGGCGGGCCTTGTTGCCCGCCAGCTCAAAAACAAGAATAGCCAGTGTTTTTATTTGTTCCAGAAGTCAAAGGGTAGGGCTTCCAGGGCCTGCCATAACGAGTAATAAAAAAACCGAATCATCTGAGATGAGGGAAGGGTCAATAGCATGAACTTGCACGAATACCAGGCCAAACAGCTCTTCAAGGAGTATGGTCTGCCCGTATCCGTGGGTTTTGCCTGCAAAACTCCTGAGGAAGCGGTTGCAGCGGCGGATAAAGTCGGTGGAGATCACTGGGTGGTGAAGGCGCAAGTCCACGCTGGGGGGCGTGGTAAGGCCGGCGGTGTCAAATTGGTTAAAAGCAAGGATGAGATTCGTGCTTTTGCTGAGCAGTGGCTGGGTAACCGGCTGGTGACCTATCAAACAGATGAGCGCGGTCAGCCGGTCAGCTGTGTTCTGGTGGAATCCTGTACTGCCATTGCTAATGAATTATACCTTGGTGCAGTCATTGATCGCTCAACGCGTCGTGTGGTCTTTATGGCTTCCACGGAAGGTGGCGTTGAGATTGAAAAAGTAGCAGAAGAAACGCCTGAGAAAATTCTCAAGGCGACGATTGATCCTCTGGCGGGAGCACAGCCTTATCAGGCACGTGAGCTGGCCTTCAAGCTGGGCTTGAATGCTGCTCAGGTTAAACAATTTACCAAGATTTTTCTGGGTCTGGCGAAACTGTTCACGGACTACGACCTGGCATTGCTTGAGATTAACCCGCTGGTGATTACTGAAGATGGCGAGCTGCTTTGCCTAGATGGAAAAATCAATATCGACAGTAATGCTCTCTACCGTCAGCCAAAGCTGAAATCCATGCACGATCCTTCCCAGGATGATCCTAGAGAGGCGCATGCTGCCCAGTGGGAGCTCAACTATGTAGCGCTGGATGGCAATATTGGCTGCATGGTAAACGGTGCAGGCCTTGCCATGGGAACCATGGATATCATCAAGCTGCACGGTGGGCAGCCGGCTAACTTCCTGGATGTGGGCGGCGGTGCAACCAAAGAACGGGTTTCTGAAGCTTTCAAGATTATTTTGTCGGATGACAGTGTGAAGGCCGTTCTGGTGAATATCTTTGGGGGTATCGTGCGTTGTGATTTGATTGCTGAAGGCATCATTGGCGCAGTAAAGGAAGTGGGTGTGAATGTGCCGGTTGTTGTTCGGCTTGAAGGCAATAACGCAGAGCTGGGTGCAAAGACCCTGGCAGACAGTGGCTTGGATATCATTGCAGCAAATAGTCTTACAGAAGCTGCTGAACAGGTGGTGAAAGCTGCGGAGGGGGGCAAATGAGCATTCTCATCAATAAAGAGACCCGCGTCATCTGTCAGGGATTCACAGGTTCACAGGGAACATTCCACTCTGAACAGGCCATCGATTACGGTACTAGAATGGTGGGTGGTGTCACGCCGGGTAAAGGTGGTCAGGCACATCTGGGCTTGCCGGTCTTTGATACTGTTCGCGAAGCCGTGGAGCAAACTGGTGCAGAAGCGTCTGTGATTTATGTGCCTGCACCATTCTGCAAAGACTCAATACTGGAAGCTGCAGATGCTGGGATTCAGTTGATTGTCTGCATAACGGAAGGTATTCCGACACTGGATATGCTGGAATGTAAAATCAAGTGTGATGAGCTGGGTGTCAGGTTGGTTGGCCCGAACTGCCCGGGTGTCATTACGCCGGGTGAGTGCAAGATTGGCATCATGCCAGGGCATATTCATAAGCCCGGTAAAGTCGGTATAGTGTCCCGTTCCGGCACCTTGACCTATGAGGCGGTCAAACAGACAACTGACTGTGGTTTTGGTCAGTCAACCTGTGTCGGTATTGGCGGCGACCCTATCCCGGGCTCAAACTTCATTGATATTCTTGCCCTCTTTGAGGCTGATGACAGAACGGAAGCCATTGTAATGATTGGCGAGATAGGCGGTACGGCAGAAGAAGAAGCGGCAGCTTATATCACGGATAATGTGAGCAAGCCGGTTGTGTCTTATATTGCCGGTGTCACTGCGCCACCAGGAAAGCGTATGGGGCATGCGGGTGCGATTATCTCGGGTGGGAAAGGTACTGCCGATGAGAAGTTTGCAGCCTTGAATGACGCCGGAGTCAAGACTGTTCGTAGCCTTGCTGATATCGGTAAGGCCTTGAAGGAAATTACCGGTTGGTAAAAAACAAAACGCTTTAAAAAAAGGGCGCTATATAGGCGCCCTTTTTTTATTCCTAAAAAAGATATCAAAATAGTGAAAAGCGCTGTCTAATGCTATAAATACAGTGACAATAAATTGCCTTAGGTGATTATACTTAGTCATAAGAGCTGGGATAAAACAAGAAAGGAGTGGAACATGCTGGTAGGTGTACCCGCTGAAATCAAGAATCATGAGTATCGCGTCGGTTTAATTCCTGCAGCTGTAAAAGAGCTGGTAGGGAGAGGGCATTCTGTCATTGTTGAGAATAATGCGGGAGCCGCTATTGGGTTTGACAATGATGCATATTTAGCTGCCGGTGCAGAGATCGTCTCTACCGCAGAGGAAGTATTTGCCCGGGCAGAAATGATTGTCAAGGTCAAGGAGCCTCAGGCGATTGAGCGTAAGATGCTTCGCCCTGAACAGACACTGTTCACCTATTTGCACTTGGCACCTGATGTCCCTCAGACCAATGATTTGATCTCTTCTGGTGCCACCTGTATTGCCTATGAGACCGTGACAGACGATGCCGGTCGTTTGCCTTTGCTGGCGCCGATGTCAGAAGTGGCAGGTCGTATGTCTATTCAGGCCGGTGCACATTGCCTGGAAAAGGCGATGGGTGGTCGCGGTGTGTTGATGGGAGGCGTGCCGGGGGTTGAGCCTGCGAATGTTGTTGTCATCGGGGGCGGTGTTGTTGGGTATAACGCAACCTTAATGGCAGTGGGTATGGGTGCTAATGTCACGGTGCTTGACCGTTCACTGGATGTACTCAGACGATTGGACCAGCAGTTTGGTAATCGTATCAAGACTGTTTTCTCTACCTCTCAGGCGATTGAAGAGTATGTGGCTGAGGCCGATCTTGTGGTGGGTGGTGTGCTGATCCCCGGTGCTGCAGCGCCTAAGCTGATCACACGTGAGATGGTTCGGTCCATGAAGCCTGGTGCTGCTATTGTTGACGTAGCGATAGACCAGGGGGGATGTTGCGAAACCTCCCATGCCACGACACATGCAGAGCCCACCTATGTTGTTGATGATGTGGTGCATTACTGTGTTGCTAATATGCCCGGTGCAGTTGCACGCACATCGACCATTGCGCTGAATAACGCCACGATTCCTTTCGTCCTGCAACTGGCAGATAAGGGGCCGCGGAAAGCGATGGAAGAGAATCGGCACCTGCTCAATGGCTTAAATGTTTGCAAGGGTATTGTTACCTGCGAGAGCGTGGCTGAAGCGCAGAATCTCGATTATCAAAGCCCGGAAAATATGCTGAAAGAACTCTAAATCAGTGATTTGAAGGTCAAAACCGCAGGCTATAAAGGCCTGCGGTTTTTTTATAGGTTTCTTAACGAATAGCCCAATACCTGTGAATCCTCTATGCTTCGCCACCGGGTTGATAACAGGTTGACAGGCATGCAGCAAGCCGTTGAGTTTCCGCAGAAGTACCGTTTTATTCGTGCATTAAGACCGTTCTCATTTAGTGTGGCGCTGATGAGTTGTGGTCTCGGTGTCACGCTTGCCTATCAATCGGGTGAGGGTCATTTGTTAAGGTCTGTTTTTGTCATGATTGCTGGTGTGTTGTTACAGGCCGCCACTAATCTGTTTAATGATTATGCAGATCTTAACTTTTGGCGGCGACAAACCACCGCACTGGCCACGTGTGTCATGCATCAGATCCGAATGAATGCGCAGTGTGCCATGGCGATGGCGTTTGTGGCTTGTCTGCTCGGCCTTTACTTGGTGAGCCATGCGGGATGGCAACTTTTACTGATTGGCCTTCTTGGTGTGGCTGGCGGATATTTTTATACGGCTGAGCCTGTCAACCTGAAAGAGCGGGGGCTTGGGCTTGTCGCTGTTTTCGTTTTTACGGGGCTGCTGATGGTGGAAGGTGCCTATATGGCGGTTAGTGGTGACTGGTCTTTCCGTGCTTTGCTGCTGGCCTTGCCTTTATCTATTTTGTCGAGCCTGGTGCTTTTGGCTAATGAACTGCGGGATGTAGAAGATGATAGTCAACGTCATATAAAAACATTTACCGTGCGTTTTGGGTTTACCGTTGGGCGATCACTTTACCTGACCCTGTTCTTGATGCTTTTTGCTGTAGTCGTATGGCTTACAGTATCTGACTTTATTCATGAGCCGATGTGGCTTCTGCCATCGGTTGTCTGCCTGTATTGGCCACTTCGTTTGTTGTTTAGCGGGCAAAAGGATTTGTCACGTTTGCCTCCCATGACGGGGCGTGTCTTTATGGTATTTGGTCTTGGGTTGATGTGTGCCGTGTAGTTGGATGTAACCGGGAACAGGGGGCTCTGTTCCCGGCCAGCACTTATTGAATGTTAATTCTTCAGGCGTAATTCAAACAGCTTGGCTGCGGTATCAGGCATGCTGCCACTAACAGGTGAAGATGCTTTGCCGTCATGAATTAATTTCAGGGTTGAGTATTTTCGGTTGGTTGCGTTTGTCAGTGATTCGGGCGTTCTCATGATGCTGGGTTTGATAAAAAGCATCAGATTTTTCTTGGTGCGTTTATCGGTGCTGTTGGTAAATAAGCCGCCCAATAAGGGGATATCGACCAAGAAGGGGACTTTGGATGAACCTTTCTGAACATCGTCTTGTAGCAGACCGCCCAAAATAACAGTGTTGCCATCATCTACGATAATCGTGGCCTTGATTTTTCGTTGACTGGTTATGGGATCACCACTTTGTGTCACACTGGATGTGTTATCCAATAAGTTGGATATTTCCTGTTCGATTTCCAAGCGCAAAGATTCTCCGTCACCGATGTGAGGTGTAACTTTGAGTGTCAGGCCAACGGGTTTTCTCTCTGTCGTTGTGAATGGGTTCGTGCTTGAATCGCCACCACTGGTGTAAGAGCCCGTTTGGAAAGGAACTTCCTGGCCGACGACGAATTCCGCTTCTTCATTGTCGAGCGTTATCATGCTGGGTGTGGAGAGCAAATTGGTTTTAGTTCGACTGCTCAGAGCATTAACCAGCACACCGAAATTACTGTTTCTTAATGCCACGGAACCAATACTGATAGTGGGTAAAGGCGCTCCGACGACGGAAACAGGGTTTGCTGTATTGCTGGAGTAGGTGTTTTTTCCACCAATACCCCATTGGATACCCAGTGCATCATTAACGTCACCTGATACTTCGACAATGGCTGCTTCAATTAACACTTGAGCCCTGCGAACATCCAGCTGCCTGACCAGGGTTTCGAGTTCTTTCAACGTGTTTGGGTCAGCAATCATAACCAGCGCGTTGGTTGTCTCATCCGCTTTGATGAAGATATTGCCTGACAGCCCCTTATTGCTGCTTCGCGAACTGCTGCCCTGGCTGGTCGGGGCTGACGGTACACCGGACGGTCTTGAGCTGTTGCTGCCAGATTGGGTGCCCGTATTTCCTTCTTTTATGGACTGGGAGGCTTCGCTGAGAATCTCGGCGAGATTCTTGGCGTCGGCATAGCGGAGGAATATTACTCGCGTGGATGATGTCAGGATTCCCTGTTCATCTAATGTGTGGACAAGCTTTCTGACCCGTGCGCGCTTGTTGGCATTACCCTTGATAACCAGCCTGTTACTGCGCTCGTCGGCAATGACCTGAAGGCTGCTGGGGAGGGGGCCTTTGTTGCTTGACAGTGTGTCCTGGATGATTTTGCTGACATCGCCGACCCAGGCGTGTTCGAGCTTGATGACTTCGTAGTCATTGTCGCTGGCGTCGTCTAGATCCCTAACCAGGTGGGTGATACGCTCGACGTTGTCGGCTAAATCGCTAATTACTACTGCATTGCCGGATGATGATGCCGCCGCATGGCCATATTGTGCGATTAAAGGCCGGATGATGGGAATGACTTCAACCGCAGAGACGCTGTGTAGATCTAAGACTCGTGTCACCATGGTAGCGTTGTCGGGCTTTTTCGCTGAGTCCGGCGAAGTGCCTGCGGTCTTGGCCGTGGTGGTAGGGATAATGCTCTTGGCATTACCTTTCGGAATGACTGCGTAGCCATTGGCACTCAGGACCTCAAGAAAAATATCGTAAATCTGGTCCTTGTCCATGGGGGTGGATGAAATGACCGTAACGGTATTCCCACCCTTGATGCGGGGATCAATAATAAATGTGTCACCCGTGATATTGGCGATCTGGGCGATAAACTCCCTGATGTCGGCATTCTGCTGATTCAGTGTCCAGTGCTTTTCTGTGGAAGAATCATCCTGGCTTGATACCGCTTGCTTGGGCAGCGCCGACTGTTCTGCAAAGGCAGAAAAACAGGTGAGCAGCAGAGAGAGTGTCAATACCCCAAGGCGTTTCATGCCTGCTCGCTCTGTTGGAAACATAATCATTGGCAACCTGTACAATTTATTGTTCGCTAAGGCTAATTCCCCTGAGCCTGCTCAAGACGCTGGCGCAGCTGTTCCATTCGATCTTCAAGGGCCTTGGCGTTCTCCTGGTATTGATCGCTTAGGCCTGGCATTTCTTTGGGCATAGGAGGCGTTTGCGGGTGGCTCACTGTTTCCAGCACCTTGTCGTGGGTGATTTCCGGAAAGACCAGCTTCTGCAAAGCGCCGTGATAGCGTATGACGATGTAGTGTGGGTGTACCTGATCCAGAACCGCTCCTCCGGGGAGAGAATCGCCAATCCGGTAAAACCGATCCTGGCCGCTGCCGTCCTGAATGATAGCGCTGGAATCTGTGGTTGTGTCTCCTGCCAGTGCGCCGCGCAGGGTCAGGTTCAGGCTGGTTTTTGGGAGTTCCTGTGTTGAGAGTTGGGTATTTGACTCTTGACCTTCACCAAATAAAAAACTGAAATCGGCGAGCACAAACGTTTTTTGACTGGTGTTGCTATCGTTTGCAATGTCTGAGACTTCAGGGGGGCCTTGAAGAGTGCGATACAGGTTAAATGATTGCACTGCCAGTGTGGCAAGCATTCCAATAGTCAGCACAGCCAGAATAATGCTCGACTGGTGCTTTGCAAGCAAATTCAGCGATTTATCAAGCACTTCGTTGTTCATGTTGTCATGATTATCCTGGACGAACAGTGCAGAGAATTAAGTTTATTAATGTAGTTATTATTAAACATGATAACAGCAATTTTTTTTAAAATCGTCAAATGGCTCACAGAGGAATATGCCTCAAGGAGCGAGGAATGCGTCATCACCAAAAAACCTGCAAATCGTATGAAATCAAAGCATAATAGCTCATAGTCTGTTACTTGGACGTTATGACTAATAAATCGTTCCCTCTCTGTCAGGAACGTTATACTGATTGACCAGTCCAATAATTATTAATGGGGAAATCAGGAGCTACACGCTTGAACAATCAAAGCCAGTCGGAATCCGTTAGGGGGCAGATTGTCGCTGACGCACAGGAGCGTGAGTCAATGGCGCCCAGCGTACTGGCCATGCCGGAGTCAGTACGAATGCTGCCTTTTGCCTTTGCACGACGTCACAACCTGGTGCTTGATAAGGAAGATGGGCAACCTGTGTTGCTCATGCTGAATGTACCCTCGATTGAGCTGATTGCTGAAGTACGTCGCTTCTGTGGCAGTCCTTTACAGTACCGTCAGCTGGATCAGGAAGCCTTTGCTGCCGTGATGTCCCGCTGCTATCACGAAAACAGTTCGGATGCCCTGCAGCATGTGGCCGGGATTGGTGATGACCCTGACCTGGTTAGCCTGGCGGATGCGGTACCTGAGACGGAAGACCTGCTGGAGCAGTCAGATGACGCGCCTGTCATTAAGTTGATTAATGCGCTTTTGACTGAAGCTATCAAGGAAGGTGCTTCCGATATTCATATTGAAACCTTTGAATCCCGCCTGGTGGCACGGTTTCGTGTGGATGGTGTTTTACGGGAAATCCTATCGCTTAAACGGAATCTGGCGGCACTGCTGGTATCTCGAATCAAGGTTATGGCGCGACTGGATATTGCAGAAAAGCGTATACCTCAAGATGGTCGAATTTCGCTACGGGTAGCGGGTAAAGAGGTCGATGTTCGGGTATCCACGCTGCCTTCGAGTAATGGCGAGCGGGTTGTACTCCGGTTGCTGGATAAGGCAGCAGGACGCCTTCGTCTGGAGCACTTGGGTATGCGCCAGGAGGTGATGTCAACAATACAGCAAATGTTGGCCCAGCCCCATGGCATCATTCTGGTGACCGGCCCGACAGGTTCCGGTAAAACCACGTCCCTTTACGCGGGCCTTTCGTCACTCAATGACAGTTGTCGCAATATTCTCACGGTTGAGGATCCCATTGAATATAACCTGGAAGGCATTGGGCAGACGCAGGTGAATACCAAGGTGGACATGACTTTTGCCCGTGGTCTGCGGGCTATTTTGCGTCAGGATCCGGATGTCGTGATGGTGGGGGAGATTCGTGATACGGAAACGGCTGAAATTGCCGTTCAAGCCAGTCTGACCGGCCATTTGGTCCTTTCTACTCTGCATACCAATACCGCGATTGGCGCCATTACCCGCCTTCATGATATGGGGATTGAGCCGTTCCTGTTGTCGTCCAGTTTAATCGGAGTTATTGCGCAGCGTTTGGTCAGAATCCTCTGTACCCATTGTCGTCAGCCGTATGTGGCCGATGAAGTGGAGTGCCGTCAGCTGGAGGTGGATCCCGAGAGTCCGCCCACGCTATACCATGCGACGGGTTGCAGTGAGTGTAAACACAATGGCTATCGGGGACGTACGGGGATTTATGAAGTGGTCTCTATTGATGATGAAGCCCGGAGGATGATTCATCGGGAAGCCGGCGAGCAGACGATTAATGATTATGTTCGTCGAACCCTGCCCAGCATTCGGGCGGATGGTCGGGAAAAAGTGTTGGCCGGTGTCACCACGCTTGAAGAAGTACTCAGGGTTACCCGTCAGGATTAACAGGCCGGAGGGCGTGGAAGCACATCATGGCTGCGTATGAATATCTGGCGCTGGACGAAAATGGCGCCCAGCAGCGGGGTACCCTTGAGGCGGATAGTCAGCGTCAGGTCCGGCAGGTGTTGCGTGACCGGGAGTGGACACCACTGCAGGTTGATGCAGTGGCTGAACATAAAACCCGCCAAGGTACTGCGCGTTTTCAAGGCATTGGGCGGGGGATGTCGGCTTCGCAGCTGGCATTGATTACACGTCAGTTTGCCACCTTAATCCAGGCCGCTATGCCGATTGAGGAAGCATTAAGAGCGGTTGCTGCACAGCAGGAAAAACGGCGACTGAAAAATATGTTGCTGGCCATTCGTTCAAGAGTGTTGGAAGGTTTTACCTTGGCTCAGAGTATGGATGCCTTCCCAAATCATTTTCCGCACATGTACCGTGCCACTATCGCTGCCGGTGAGCATGCCGGTTATCTGGACAAGGTCCTGAATCAGCTGGCTGATTATACTGAGCAGCGCATGCAGTCACGCCAGAAGGTTCAACTTGCGCTCTTATATCCGGTAATACTGATGCTGGCCTGCGTGGCTATCGTCAGCTTCCTGTTGGGTTATGTCGTGCCGGATGTGATCAAGGTCTTTATCGACAGTGGCCAGGCTTTGCCCCTGGTGACCCGGGGATTAATTACTGTCAGTGAGGGGTTTCAGCAGTATTGGCCGTGGCTGGCAGGTGTTGGAGTATTACTGTTTTTTGCGACGCGTTATGCCTTGGCAAAGCCCGATATCCGATTGCGCTGGGATCGGCGACTTATGGGCTTGCCGGTGATCGGGCGGTTCAGTCGATCATTGAATACCGCCCAGTTTGCCGGAACCTTGAGTATTTTGACCCGTAGTGGTGTCTCATTGGTGGATGCTCTGATGATTGCCGCTCAAGTGGTGGGTAATGAAGCCATGAAAGCCTCGGTGAAAACGGTGGCAAGAAAGGTCAGTGAAGGAAGCAGCCTGCACCGGGCATTGGAGGAGGCTGGTTATTTTCCACCGCTGATGTTGCATATGATAGCCAGCGGTGAGGCAACCGGGGAGCTGGAAGCCATGCTGGACCGGACGGCTGACAATCAGCAGATGGAGCTGGAAAATCGTATGGCTATGCTGGTTGGACTGTTTGAGCCCCTGATGCTGGTTGTGATGGGGGGCGTTGTGCTGGTGATTGTGTTGGCGATTTTGCTGCCAATTTTGAATATGAATACATTGATTGGGTAATCGGTGTCAGGAGGTAGAGACATGATGCAGGACAGGCGGCAGGGTGGTTTTACACTCATAGAAATTATGGTGGTGGTCGTCATTTTGGGTATTCTGGCGGCGCTGGTTGTGCCCACCATTATGAGCCGGCCGGATCAGGCCAAGGCGACGGTGGCCCGGACAGATGTCAATGCCATAGCCAGCGCACTGGAAATGTATCGGCTGGATAATGGCTTTTATCCAAGTACCGAGCAGGGGTTGGATGCGCTGGTAAAAGAGCCTTCCGGCAGTCCTGAGCCGCGGCGCTGGAATCCGGATGGTTACCTGCCCAAGGTGCCGGTCGATCCCTGGGGGCATCCTTACCAATATGAAGTACCAGGTACGCACAACACCCGCAGCTTTGATGTTTATTCACTCGGGGCGGATGGTCGCGTCGGTGGTGACGGCATTAATGCCGAAATAGGTAACTGGGAAGAGTAACGTGTATCGGGCGGCCAGAAACAGGGGGTTTACGCTGATTGAGATACTGGTGGTCATATTGATCATCGGGATTATTCTGGGTGTGACACTCCTCGCTCCCCGGTCGTCAGGCCCTGCACAAGCCTTGCAGGATGAGTCTCAGCGGTTACAGCTATTAATGGAGCAGGCCCGAGATCGTGCACTGCTTGATGGTCAGGAGTATGGGCTTTCTACCACAGATAATGGTTATTACTGGTGGCGCTGGTCACGGGATAATGAGGCCTGGAAAAAATACGAGGACGCACACTACAGGCCGCATCAATTTTCGGATCGCATCCGGATGGACGTGATAGAACCGGTACCGTCGAATTTGCCCGGTAACGAACAGAAACCATTAATCGTCATGTTCAGTGACGGATTGATGACTCCGTTTCAATTGAATCTGTATCTGGGGACAGACGGACAGCAAACCCTGCAGTTGTCATCCGATGGATTGTCTGCGGTGTCAATGCCATGAGCAAGAACCAGGGGTTGGTTTTAATAGGAAAAAACGGTTGATGCGGCGTACGTCAGGGTTCACATTGCTTGAGGTCATGATAGCGCTGGTTATCTTTGCTGTGGCGGCCTCAGCCTTGTTGCTCTCTGACGGGAATGCCGTGAAACGAACGGCTCAGATACAGGACAGGATCATCGCGAACTGGCTGGCGGACCAGGCGATCAACCACTTTTATCAGGATGCGGATAACCTGCAGGTCGGGAGTTTCGGCGGACCGCAGGTGATGTCAGGGCGGGACTGGTATGTGCAGAGTGATGTGCTTGAAACCGACAAAGCGGGCTTTTACCGGGTAGAAGTGACCGTTTTTGCGGGCAATCAACTGCCTGAAAACAAGAAGGAGGCAATATGGGGTCTAACCGGATTCCTGCACAAGCCCCTTCGCTGAGGCGTTCAGGCGGTTTTACATTACTGGAGTTGTTGATCGCGATTGCTATTTTCGCGCTCATTGCGACAGCCTGCTATCGCCTGCTGAAGTCCGTTACCCAGATGCAGGAATCATCGATTGCCGTTTGGGAGAATGTCGGCGTTATGCAGCGTGCACGGCTGGTTCTGGAAAAAGACCTGTTGCAGCTTGCGATTCGTCCTATAAAAGATGAGTTTGGTCAGCGCCAATCCGCAATGGTGGCCGGTCAGGACGGTAAATTGCTCGAATTTACTCGTTCGGGTTGGCGTAACATTACCGGGGAATTGCGTAGTGATCTGCAGCGGGTGTCTTACGAGCTATCTGACCGCCAGCTGATTCGGCGTTATTGGCTGGTTCTTGATCGGGGCATATTCCTGGAGCCCCAGCAACAGGTGCTGATGGAGGATGTGGATGCCATTCGCTTTCGTTTCCGTGACAGCCGGAAACGCTGGCATAAAACATGGCCGCCTCAATCAGAGAAACAGAGTCTGCGACCCTACCTGCTACCGGCGCTGGTTGAGGTCGTGATTGAGCATCCTGAGTATGGCTACATCAGAATGCAATTACCGGGTCTGAGCTATGAGCCTCAACTGCAAACGGAGCAGGCGCCGCCATCTCCCAATAATGGGGGGAATGGTTCATGAGGGGCTCAGGCAGGAATCGTCACGCCAAATCCCGTGAATCCGGAGTCGCATTGATTTTTGTGCTCCTGATTTTTGCCATTATTGCCGTTGTGGCAGCAGGTATTGCGACAAGGCTTTATCATAATACGGAGAAGCAGTCGCGCTATCTGCAGTATGTCCAGGCTAAGCACTACGCCCTTGGTGCTGAACACTATGTGGCGTTATTGTTAGAAGAAGATAAAAAAAAGGACAAAAAAGAGGGAAAACCAGTTGATCACTGGTTTGAATCCTGGGCTGACGCCAATGACCGGTTTGAAGTTGCCGAAGGCGAGATATCTATTCAGGTACTTGATGACCAGGGACGCTTTAACCTTAATCTCCTGGCAGATGGGCAAGGTAAGGAAATTCTGGAAACACTGGTCAGGATTCTGTCTTATGAAAAAATCGATCCGAGACTGGCGTATCGTATCAGGGATTGGATTGATCCCGGCCAGGAAGTCTCTGGCAGTGGTGCGGAAGACAGTCTCTACTTGACGGCGTCCCCCCCCTATCGAACGGGTGACACCTTGATGGCTTCGGTGTCGGAATTGAAATTGTTGCAGCTATTAACGCCGGATGAATTTGCACGGTTGTTGCCACATGTCACTGTCCTGCCGGACAGCAAGGCTGGCCTGAATGCCAATACGATGACGGCAACGGTTTTCCAGAGCCTGTCTGACCGGCTCAGTGAATCGGATGCCAAAGCCTTTATTGATGGACGGGGCCGTGACGGTTTTTCTGATGTTGAGACCTTCAAGAAGCACCCACTCATCAAGGGAAAGATTGACGAAAATGTGCTTAAGAAGCTGAACCTTGATGTGAAAAGTCGTTTCTTCAGTGTCTATATCAAGGCGGTATACCGCGATGTGACGTTTTATCTCCATTCCCGGCTTGCCAGGGATGATGAAGGCAAAGTGACCGTGATAGGTCG
Source organism: Kistimonas scapharcae (assembly GCF_039540975.1). Lineage (NCBI taxonomy): Bacteria > Pseudomonadati > Pseudomonadota > Gammaproteobacteria > Oceanospirillales > Endozoicomonadaceae > Kistimonas > Kistimonas scapharcae. Next base: position 48,135 of record NZ_BAABFL010000016.1, on the reverse strand, counting down.
AGAACTGGATGTGTCCCCGAAGTGGGTTGCAGCCCTGCGTGAGTCGGTGAGGTGATTGATGAATCAGGAACTTGTCATTCGTATCATGCCATCTGTGCATGGAGAAGGCGTAACTTCCCCTGTTCAGTGGATGGTGAGAGGGCAAGCGTCAGACGATGAGACGACCATCCGGCAGGGCTGTATTACTGATCTTCAGGTCTGGGCTGAACAAGTACAGAACGAGGCGCCGGAGCAGTGGCCAGAACAGGTTACGGTGTTATTGCCCGGTACTTTAGCCGGTCTCCATCGTTTGCCGGTGACATCGGCTCAGAAAAAACACCTGAAGCAGGCACTGCCTTATCTGATTGAAGAAAGCCTGATCGGCAATGTTGAAGAACAACATATTGTCGGCTTGTCGGAAACTGGGCGTGACAGTGTACTAGTCGGACATCTTCCTGTGGCGGCTATGCAGGAATTGATAGATACGCTCGCAGAAAGTGGCATTTCGCCTGTTAGTGTTGTGTCTGAGAACGGCCTTTGGCATACCGATGACCAAACGATCATGTTGCTGTTTGAACAGGGAATGGTGACGATTGCCTCCCATGAAAAGCCGGCGCAGACCGTGGATCGTGAAGCATTGCCTTTTTTGCTTGGTCAGTATCTTCATCATGATTTGATTGATCAGAGCACTGCGGTGCAGGTCGATGACGATAAGGGCACGTCAGAGCCTGAGAATATGATCACTACGATTAAAGTACTTTCCGAACGCAGTGAGAGTGAAACGGATATTGCCCAGATGACTGCTTTGGCAGGGGAGGGGGGCAAGATAGAGTATCAGGGTATCAATGGCGGCAGTGTGTTATCGGCTCTCGCGTCATTGTTGTCTGAGCAGCGCAGAGCAAGAGCGCTGGTGGAATTCCGCAGTGGTGCTTTTAAGTGTCCCAGAAAGGCGGGCAAGCGTTGGCGCCAGTGGCGTCCGGTTGCCTGGGTAGCTGGGGTCTGGGTTGCACTAGAATTTGTCTTCTATCTAGGACAAGGGTTCTGGTTTCAGCATCAGGCGGCTCATTATTATGATCAAAATTATGCGCTTTATAAGGAAATTAATTCGGGTGACCGCTCGGTGGTGGATGTCAGGAACCGCTTTAACAGTCTGCTAAAGCGGGCTGGCACGGCAAAAACAGATAATGGTTTCCTGCAGGTGTTAAACACCCTGTCCAGGGTCAGTGCTCAGGCTGGGGCAAAGGGCGTCGAGCCAAAAAGCCTGGATTTCAATGAGAGTGGTGACGGGGTTACGCTGAATGTTGCGGCGGCGAGTTTTGAAGCGGTCAACCGTTACCTGGAGGCTCTTCGTGACGCGGGGTTAAAGGCGACAATGGAAACTGCGAACCAGGAAGGAAATACGGTGGTTGCCCGTCTTAGTATGAGGTCGTCATAGGGAAATGTTGAGATTGATAAGTTTAATGGGTTCACTGGTAAGGATTAAACGTCATCATGGGTAAATTGGTCGATGCTTTAGCACCTTATCTGGACCGTGCGCGGGATTATTATGCGCAATTGTCCAGCCGTGATCAGCGGGCGCTGCTGGTATTGTCGATATTTTTTGCAGTGATGCTGGTGTATTTTGCGGTATGGCATCCCATCGCGAGCTGGTCGGCCAAGCAGCGGGCGGATTATGTCTATGAAAAAGAAACCCATGCGCTGATGGTGGCTAACCAGGGCAAGGCGAGATCCGTAGTGACAGCGTCTTCGCAGTCTGCCCCAACGAAAGATGCTGCGTCGGTGATTGCTTCTTCCGGTAAGCGTTCAGGCTTGACCCTGACCCGCGTGCAGCCCGCGCGACAGGGGGTGTCAGTATGGATTGATGAAGTACCCTACCAGAAGCTGTTGGGGTGGCTGATTTATTTGAACGAAAAAGAACACCTGCAGATTCGCCAGATTCGTATCGATCGTACCGAGCAGGATGGCGTAGTCAAAGTCTTTATGCGGTTGTCCTATTAGCCTGAATATTATGAGGTTGTCGTCTTTTTCTGGATTGGGGCATTGACCTGTACCGGTAAATCTGTAGAATGCGCTTCCCGTAGCCACTTGCAGACGTCAGTGACAACCTTCTCCGCGAAGGTGGCGTTTGAAAGCGTGTTGGGTGATTAGCTCAGCTGGGAGAGCATCTGCCTTACAAGCAGAGGGTCGGCGGTTCGATCCCGTCATCACCCACCAAAACAAGTGCTGCACAAAAGCGGACCGGTAGTTCAGTTGGTTAGAATGCCGGCCTGTCACGCCGGAGGTCGCGGGTTCGAGCCCCGTCCGGTCCGCCAGATAAGAAAGCCTGTAATCAATGATTGCAGGCTTTTTTGTTGTCTTTATTACATGTTTGTCGTGTATCCCTTTCTCGCTGCCATTCTGATATTCTTGCCCCCTTTACCCTACAGCGGAGCAGTTGAATGTCTGATTACGAAACCCACGAACAGCAGGCCAGTTACGGTATTGGTCGTCAGATGGGTGACCAGCTGGCCAGCCAGAGCTTTGAAGGGCTGTCTATTGAAGCCGTTCAGCAGGGTCTTGCGGATGCGCTGCGTGGGGAAGGCTGGGCTGTTGAGCCTGCGCTGGTAAAGGAAGCGTTTTCCGTGATCAGTCAGAAAATGCAGGCTGAACATGAAGAGAAAGCCAAGGTATTAATGGCTGAAGGCGAAGCCTATCTGGCAGAAAACGCCAAGCGCGATACCGTTAAAGTGACTGAATCAGGTCTGCAGTATGAAATTCTTGTAGAAGGTGAGGGTCAGCAGGCTTCACGTGACAATACTGTACGTGTTCATTACCACGGCATGCTGGTGGATGGCACCGTCTTTGACAGTTCTGTTTCCCGTGGTGAGCCGGCAGAGTTTCCGGTGACTGGGGTGATTGCCGGCTGGATTGAAGCGCTGCAGATGATGCGTGTCGGTGATAAGTACAAGTTGCACATTCCCCATAATCTGGCGTATGGAGAGCGTGGTGCGGGTGGTGCTATCCCTCCGTATGCTGCCCTTGTGTTTGATGTTGAACTGCTCGATATCGTTGCCTGATAGCGAACCCCTCCTATCGATTCCGGCGGCCAACCTGATGTTGGCGCCGGAATTCTCCCGGCGTTAGGCCACTCCAGCGTTTAAATGCACGCTGGAAGGCTTCCGTTGATGAAAAACCTGTCATGAAGGCAATTTCAGACAGGGCATAATCTGACTCTTTCAGCCAGGCGCTGGCCAATGATTCACGGGTTTCATCCAGAAGTTGCTTAAAACTGGTCGCTTCTTCCTGCAATTTGCGCCGCAAGGTCCATGCCGGCAGGTGCAGTTTTTCCGCGACATCATCCAGTCCCGGTGTGGTGTCCGGAAGCAATGAGGCGATGATCTGGGCCGTTTTGCTCCGATAGCTATTCCACTCTGCCAGATTATGAAGGCGTTGTTCGCACTGGGTGAGAAAGGCCGTATGATCGGCCGGGTTAGCAAACAGGCAGGGCGTTGAAGGTGTCTTTGATCCCAGTATCAGTTGATTGTGTGGTTGGCCAAAGAGTACCGGTAGGTTAAAGGCTTCAACATAGGCTGCTACGTAATGGGGCGCTGGAAATTCAAAATGGACTTCCCTTACAAGATTGTCGGCGCCGGTTAGTAATGCACATAACTGGTACCAGCCACTCAGTACGCTATCAACGACAAACCGGTTGTATTCGTTATAAGGGGCTATGGAGTAAAACCGGAGAATACCTGCGTCTGAGGTTTCCTGATAACGGGACTGTCCGCGGATATTTCGACCGTATAAGGGCTCGAGCCTTACCAGTAATGACAGGGCGTCTCCCAATGTATCTGCGGTCATGGCGGTATAACCGCATAATCCCAGCCCGTGCAGGCGGCTGTGTTCACCGGCTTTCAGACCCAGTGCGGGGTTGCCTGTTAATTCGATCAGTGCGTGACCGAGTCGCATGAACCGGCCAATGGAGATCCAGTGGCGTTGGTTGTCGAGTTGCTCCGGTGTAATGCTGAACCGTTCAAGCACCGGTGACGGATCGTATCCACTGCTGCGAACTGCGTTCAGCAGGGGCAGGGTAAAATTCAGCGACAGCTCACCCAGCTTCATTGTCTAACGTGCATCCACGGTCAGTGATTTGTTGTTTTCGGTCATTGTCTCGATATGCCCTTACGATTACTGTCGTCTGGACAATAACCTGAATTCTAAACCGTGAATAACGGCGGACAAACCCTCGTGAGCATAACGGGCACATTGAATATCATCAATGCGGCTTGATCACGAACAACAACAGATAATGCCGCCTGCTGATGAGTGAGGAGAATCGTATGTCAGGACACGACCAATACCCGCACCTGCTGGAGCCGCTTGACCTGGGTTTCACAACGTTGCGTAACCGGACTCTGATGGGATCCATGCATACCGGGCTTGAAGAGCGCCCGAAAGGCTTTGAACGCCTTGCTGCGTTCTACGCGGAGCGTGCCCGTGGCGGGGTTGGCCTCATTGTCACCGGCGGTATTGGGCCGAATGCCGAAGGCGCCGTGGCGATGGGCGCTGCCAAGCTGAATACGGAAGCAGAAGCCGAAGAGCACCGGATTGTGACGGAGGCTGTCCATAAGGAAGGCGGCAAGATCTGTATGCAGATTCTTCATGCCGGTCGTTACGCCTATAGCCCTAAAAGTGTTGCCCCTTCTGCAGTGCAGGCTCCCATTAACCCCTTCAAACCCCATGAATTGACGGAAGAGGAAATCGAAGGTCAGATCCAGGATTTCATCAATTGCGCTGCACTGGCGCAGAAGGCTGGCTATGACGGCGTTGAGATCATGGGGTCTGAAGGGTATTTCATTAACCAGTTCATTGCCGAGCGGGTCAACAAACGGACCGATCGCTGGGGTGGCAGTTATGAAAACCGAATCCGGCTGCCGCTCGAAATCATTCGTCGTGTGCGTGAGCGGGTAGGGACAGATTTCATTATCATTTATCGCCTTTCAATGCTGGATCTGGTCGAAGGTGGTAGTGTCTGGGATGAAATTGTCACGTTGGCGAAAAAAGTGGAAGAAGCCGGCGCCACCCTGATCAATACCGGGATTGGCTGGCATGAAGCCCGTATTCCGACCATTGCCACCATGGTGCCTCGCGCGGCGTTTACGGATGTGACCGCGAAACTGAAAGGGGAAGTGGGTATTCCGCTGGTTACGACCAACCGTATCAATACCCCCGAGGTGGCGGAAGAGGTTCTTGCGAATGGTCAGGCGGACATGGTCTCCATGGCACGCCCCTTCCTAGCGGATGGTGAATTCGTTATCAAGGCTGAGCAGGGTCGTGCAGATGAAATCAACACCTGCATCGGCTGTAACCAGGCCTGTCTGGATCATACGTTCCAGGCCAAACTGACGAGCTGCCTGGTCAATCCCCGTGCCTGTCATGAGACCGAGTTGAATTACATTCCGTTGAAGCAGGAAGAAACCCGTAAAAAGATTGCTGTTGTGGGTGCCGGTCCAGCGGGTCTGGCCTTTGCGACAGTCGCGGCTGAGCGCGGGCATGCGGTGACCCTGTTTGATCAGGCCAATGACATTGGTGGTCAGTTCAATGTGGCCAAGCTGATTCCGGGCAAGGAAGAGTTCTATGAAACCTTGCGCTACTTCCGTCGCCGCATTGAGTTAACCGGTGTTGATCTGCAGCTGGGTCAGAAGGTGACGGCGGGTGATCTGCTGGGTATTGGTTTTGACGAAGTGGTGCTGGCAACCGGCATTGTACCAAGAAAGCCGGCTATTGATGGCATCGAGCATGAGAAAGTGCTGGGCTATCTGGATGTGCTGAAGTATGGCAAACCAGTGGGTAAGACAGTCGCGGTGATAGGAGCCGGCGGTATCGGTTTTGATGTGGCGGAATTCATCACTCACGAAGGTCAATCCAGCAGCTTGAGCAAAGAAGCCTTCTTCAATGAGTGGGGGATTGACAAGGATTTCAATGTTCGCGGTGGTGTTGAAGGTATGTCGCAGCAATTGCCGCAGTCTCCCCGGGAGGTGTTCCTGCTGCAACGTAAGAAGAGCAAGGTAGGGCAGAATCTGGGTAAGACCACTGGCTGGATTCACAGGGCAACCCTTAAGCACAAGAATGTTGTGATGCTCAATAAAGTGGAATACCAGAAAGTGGACGATGAAGGATTACATATCCTGCAGGATGGTGAAGCCAAGGTGTTGCCGGTGGACACGGTGATTGTCTGCGCCGGTCAGGAACCCCTGCGAGAACTGCAGGCTGGGATTGAAGCAGCCGGTGTCAACGTCCACCTGATCGGTGGTGCCGATGAGGCCGGTGAGCTGGATGCCAAGCGTGCGATTGACCAGGGCTCTCGTCTCGCTGCTGTCATCTGATCTTTTTGGTTATTGCAAGGTGTTGCCGCTGTATATCTTCTACAGCGGCATTTTTGTTTTTGAATTTGGTATGATTATACGTTTCCGTTATGTGAGCCAAAACGTATGCTTCATTAGGGAAAATACTGGAAAAATACAACGATTGCCTAGAAAAGGCGCCAGAGTTGTATTTCATTTGGACTTTAGTTTCTGATCTTGCGCTCACGAACTCAGCCTTCCGGATAGTTTGCATGGCTTCGCCTTCTGGTCTGATTCCCGGGTTAATAGAACCTGTTCCATTACAAAAGCTTGTGATTCAAAAAGGACCATTGGCATCTATCCATTTGGATGTGCTGCGTCTGGATCTTGTGCATCCATTGGTCAGTGGCAACAAGTGGTACAAGCTCAAATATAATCTGGATGACTGCCACAAGCGTGGGTTTCAAACAGTGATCAGCTTTGGTGGCGCCTGGTCAAACCACCTGCATGCGTTGGCAGCTGCTTGTCAGGTTGTTGGGGTTGAGTCCGTTGGCGTTATTCGTGGTCAGAAACCTGATGTACTCTCGCCATCGTTGAAAGATATGCAGGCAATGGGAATGCGCCTGCACTTTGTGACACGTGAGGCTTATCGCCGACGCTATGACACTGAGTTTCATGGTGAGCTGATTGTCGCTCTGGGGTGTGACTCTGCAGTAACCCGTATTATTCCTGAAGGTGGCAGTAATGCTTCTGCTATGCAGGGATGTGCAGAAATCCTGTCTCTGCATAGTATTCAGCCGGTCGATTACGATCGCATTGCTACAGCCTGCGGAACAGGGGCAACACTGGCTGGCTTGATTCTGGGGGCGGAAGGAAAGGGGCGATTTCTTGGCGTGCCGGTTTTGAAAGGGGGCGATTTTCTTGTTCAGGATATTCGCAAGCGGTTGATGGATTTCGGTTGTGATTATCAAAACTGGCAACTCAGGACGGAGTTTCATTGCGGCGGCTATGCGCGCCAGACTGATGAACTGCAGCAGTTTATACGTCGATTTTATGAAGATACCGGTGTGCCTCTGGATCGGGTTTATACCGGCAAGCTCTTTTTTGCATTGGAACAGTTAGTTGAAAACGGCGATATTCTGCCTGACAGTCGAATCCTGGCGATACACACGGGTGGTTTGCAGGGAAATCGTTTACTGGTTGAATCGTAAGTGAGCCTGATCTTCCCAGTCATCCGGTACCAGGAAGAAACGGGATATTTCCCGGTACTCATCATCCTTTACGGTCAATCCGGCCAGCATGACAGGGCCCCGGTATTGCTCGAATAATGACGCGGCATTCATACGTAGCCAGTCGACGGTATGCACATGGGTAGTGTTGACTTGTGACGTATGGCCATTCAGAGGAGGTGTAATCCACTGATGCTTGTTTAAGTGGCTAACTGCGTTGATCTGCTTGCTGTTGGCATAGTGATCCAGTGCGCTGGTTGTGAGCCAGTCGCCACGTAGATGGTTGTCAGATAACAGGTCAGGTGCCGTTATTGAGTTTTCAAAGGGATAAAACAGGCAACCCTGTAAGAGGGTTTCGCTGATAATTGCAGTGATACCAAGGGCTTCCAGAGAGTGACGGCCTTCTATGGTTTGGCTTAACACAGACTGGTGATGGAGCAACCGTTCAACCTTATGGTCGAAGCGATCCTCAAGACCAGGCCCAAACCAGCCGGCAAGTGAATCTGTGCCGGGCAGTCCCAGGTAGAATTTGACCGCCATTTCCCGATGCACATAGGTTTTTCGGGTGCCACAGTAATAAATCAGATCAAATTCGCCCACGGTACGTTTCCCTGACTGAACCTGACGATTGCTGCTGATAACCCGGGTATCCGGTAAATGCCGGAAGATAGCCTGCCAGAGCGTCTCGTAATAGACGCCGAGAAGATGGTGTCTTTTTTCCTGTAAGTCACCCAACAGTGCGTCAAGGTTGCTTTTCAGGTCACCCATTGCGGGTCGAACGGACGGCGGCAAGGCAGACGCCAGTAAGGCGGGATGCTGCTGGTGATCCAGCAGAACCGGGCATTCCAGCAGCCACTGGGTCGATGCCTGTAGCGTTTCTGTAGAAAAATTGACGCTCATGGCTCAGTCTTCCTGAGAAACCCTGTGACGGTCAGGGCCGTGGACGTTTATAATGGACAGTAACATCTATTTCTCATAACCAATGGTTTTATGGAACAGTTCAAGAACATTGGGATCATCGGTCGTCTGGGCAGTGTCCAGGTTGTGGAGACGCTCAAGCGGCTGAAACAGTTTCTGTTGTCCCGTCACCTGCACGTTATTCTGGAAGAGCCATTGGCGCAACTGTTGCCCGGTCACGGGTTGCAGGTCTGTAACCGGAAGATGATGGGGGAAATCTGCGATCTTGTGATCGTCGTCGGTGGTGATGGTAGTATGCTCGGCGCCGCCCGGGCGCTGGCGCGGCATAATGTGCCGGTGCTGGGGGTAAACCGTGGCAGCCTGGGATTTCTCACCGATATTCAGCCTGACAACCTGGAAGAGCAGGTTGGCGAAGTGCTTGAAGGCAAATATATCGTCGAAAGCCGTTTCCTGCTGGAAATGACGATCAAACGGGAAGGTGAGGTCATCGGACGTGCTGGCGCCCTGAACGAAGTGGTACTCCACCCGGGTAAGGCGACCCGGATGATTGAATTTGAACTCTTTATTGAAGGTCAGTTCGTTTACAGCCAGCGCTCTGACGGTTTGATCGTGGCTACACCGACCGGTTCTACGGCCTATGCACTGTCCGGTGGCGGGCCGATCATGCATCCTCGACTGGACGCCTTGGTGCTGGTGCCGATGTTTCCCCATACCCTGAGCAGTCGCCCGATCGTCATTGACGGTAACAGCGAGCTGAAAATCGTCATCGGCCGCAATAACCCGACCTATCCGCAGCTCAGTTGCGATGGTCAGGTGCATATCACGGCAGCCCCGGGTGATACCGTGACTGTCCATAAAAAACCGTACAAACTGCGTCTCATCCATCCCCTCAATCATAACTACTACGAAGTGTGCCGCACCAAGCTTGGGTGGGGTAATCGTCTGGATAGCTAAGCACCCCGCGTGGTCTAACGTTGTTCAGGCACTGGTTTCCTGGATTGGAGTACGTCATGGAATATGCAGACAGTGTGTGTCATCAGGGTTATGACCTGATTGGCGATGTCCACGGCTGCAACAACACCCTGTGTCGGCTGCTGGCCGAGCTGGGTTACAGACAGGTGGATGGTATCTGGCGCCATCCGGACCGGCAGGCGGTGTTTGTCGGCGATATTGTCGACCGTGGACCCCGGATTCGGGAAGCCCTGCGAACTGTGCGGGATATGGTAGAAGCGGGCGCCGCACAGCTGGTCATGGGAAACCATGAGTATAATCTGCTGGCCTTTTTAACGCCCGGTGCCGAGGGTTCCGGGCTGGAATACCTGCGTTCCCATACGGAACGTAACTGTCGTCTGGTCAGGGAAACCCTGGAGCAGTTTGCCGGCCATGCCGATGAGCTGGCGGATCATGCTCGGTGGCTGATGTCCTTGCCGCTATTTCTCGAATTTCGCCGTTTCCGTGTGGTGCATGCTTGCTGGGACCCCCGCCTGATTGGCGAGTTCCGCCGTCGCTACCAGCGCAACACTATCGACAGTGAGTTCCTGCAGGAATCTGCGGTCTACGGCAGCTTTGCCAACCGGACGGTGGACCATCTGCTGAGGGGCATAGATCTGCCCTTGCCGGATGGTATGACCATGACCAGCAAGGACGGTCTCGTGCGCCGGTTTTTCCGGGCTGCCTTCTGGCAACAATACCCGGATACCCTGAACGATGTGGTGTTTCAGCCCGATCCGCTGCCGCCGGAGCTGGCGGGCCGCAAGCTGTCGCCGGATGATCTGGAGCGTATACCCTACTATGATCCGGACCAGCCCCCGCTGTTCTTTGGCCACTACTGGCGTTCCGGTACGCCGGCGCTGATCCGACCCAATATTGCTTGCCTGGATTACAGTGCCGTCAAATATGGCAAGCTGGTCGCCTACCGGATGAGTAATGAGCGATGGCTCAAACACAGCCATTTTGTCTGGGTGGATGTCGACCCGGACGAGCCCTTCACGGCTTCGGCTGCTTTTTAATGATGCGATACTTTTTCGTGATGCGATAAATCGGCGAGACAATCATGCAACGTGTACTTGAACTGTCTATGGAGATAGACCTGTTACCTTTTTCCGCTTTTCTCTGGCGGGAGGGGATTGCCCACCGGATCACCGAGGAAGGGGGGCGTCAGGTGCTGTGGCTGGAGAATCCGGCCAGTGCGGCGGCGCAGGTGGAGCAATTTTACGCTGACTGGCAGGCAGGCCTGCTACAGCTTGGCGAAGTGAAAATTCAGTGGTGGAAGCGTCATGGCTTGATGAGCGGACCGCTGGCGGACTGGAAGCGCATGCCGGCGACATTGTTGTTTCTGGTGGTATGCCTGGTGGTGGCCTTCATTACCCGGCTGGGCAATGATTATCAGACGGTTGCCTGGTTTTCATTTCTGAATTTTGACATTGCCGGGGAATATATCCGCTTTGTGCCCTTGTCCTACAGCCTGTCCCACGGGGAGTACTGGCGTCTGCTGACACCGATTTTCCTGCATTTTGGCATTCTGCACCTGGCGTTCAACATGCTCTGGTTGCTGGAATTCGGGCGTCGGCTGGAGTTGCATCATGGCAGTCTGTTTATTGCGCTGCTCATTATTGTCACGGGGCTGGTTTCCAATATCGCCCAGTATCAGTTTGGTGGCAGTGTGGCGCTGTTCGGCGGGTTCTCTGGCGTCATTTATGGCCTGATGGGCTTCCTGTGGATTCGGGAAAAAGAACAGCCGGGACTCTATGGCGTACCTTCCGGGATTTACATGTTTATGTTGATCTGGCTGGTGATTGGCTTTACCGGCGTGTTGGGAGCGATCGGTTTTGGTCAGATGGCCAATACGGCGCATGCGGGTGGCCTGTTAAGTGGTGCAGCCTGTGGCTGGTTGTACAACCGCTTTCGGGGCGAAAAACAAAATGTGGTGAAAGGCGCCTGAAGGCTACAGCGATGCTGTGACAGGGGGAATAATGGAATTTGATCAGTTAATCAAAACAATGACGTCCGAAACCGTGGCGAACCTGCGTCGTGCGGTGGAGCTGGGGAAATGGCCCGATGGTCGCAAGCTGACACCGGAGCAGCGTGAATCCAGCCTGCAGGCCGTGATTGCCTGGGAACGGCACCATCTGCCCGAGTGTGAGCGTACCGGTTACATGGCCCAAGCCTGTCGTTCGCATAAAAATGAAACGTCGTCCGAAGAAAGCAAGGACAATGAAACCATTCTGCGGTTCAGGGATGCCTGAGCCCGGGAGAGGGAGTGTAAGTTGACAGAACAGGTAATAACCGGCGCCAAAGTCCTTTCGGGGGTGCTCAGGAAAATGCGTGGTGAGCTGGTGGATGGTGTGGTGCACTACCAGCTTCCTGTGGGGGAGGATTTATTGCCGCTCAATGCTTTGATCGGTGAAAAACTCTCCATTCACTATGCAGGTGCAATCAACTGCGTCCATTGTGGCCGGAAGACCAAAAAAAGCTTTAACCAGGGATTCTGCTATCCCTGTTTCCGCAAGCTGGCCGCCTGTGACAGCTGTATCATGAGTCCCGAAAAGTGCCACTATGATGCGGGCACCTGTCGTGAGCCGGAATGGGGTGAGCGTAACTGCATGACCGATCATGTGGTCTATCTGGCGAATTCATCCGGCATCAAGGTCGGGATTACCCGTCTGAATCAGGTGCCGGTGCGCTGGATTGATCAGGGCGCTGTCGAGGCGCTGCCGATTTTCCGGGTCGCTACCCGTCGATTATCCGGTCTGGTCGAAGACCTGTTCCGCTCAGCCGTGAAGGATCGAACGAACTGGCGTGCGATGGTGAAGGGACAGGTACCTGAACTGGACATTGTCGCTGAGCGAGACGCCTTGTTTGATCGTTTTGATGATGATATCGCTGCATTGCAGCAGGAATACGGGGTCCAGGCTATACAGCCAGTGCTGGATGCAGAGAGTTATCGCTTCAGTTACCCTGTTCAGCAATACCCGGTCAAAGTGACGTCCTTTAACCTGGACAAAACCCCGTTGGTCGAAGGGGTGCTGCAGGGTATCAAGGGACAATACCTCTTACTGGATACCGGCGTGATCAATATCCGGAAATTTACCGCTTACCAGGTGGACGTTTCCGTGGCCAATTGAGACCAGAAGTCTCACGTTTCACAGGGAATGATTGATCTCAGGAACAAGCCGTCTGCTGGCCTGTCTGACAGAGAGAGGCCATGACACAAGGAGCATACGATGAAAGACGCACAACCCGGCGCGATCTATCTCAAGGATTACCAGGAACCCGATTACTGGATCGACAAAACTGATCTGTCGTTTGATCTGGTCGAAAACGAAACACGGGTTACGGCCCGTCTGCAGTTCCGCTTGAATCAGGATCGGCACAACAGCCAGCTGCCACCACTGGTGCTGCATGGCAATGCCGATATGAAGCTGGATCTGGTGAAAGTGGATGGTGTCGAACTGACGCCGGAACAGTACACGTTGACGTCGGAAACACTGACCCTGCCCATAAGCAGTGACCGTTTTGAAACGGAGATTGTCTCGGTGCTGGCGCCACAGGACAACACGTCGATGGAAGGGCTGTACAAGTCTGGCGGCATGTATTGCACCCAGTGTGAAGCAGAAGGATTTCGACGTATTACCTGGTATCTGGACCGGCCTGATGTGATGTCGCTGTTCACAACCCGGATCACTGCGGATAAAGCGAAATATCCGGTGCTCTTGTCCAATGGTAACTGCATTGAACAGGGTGAAACGGAAGATGGCCGCCATTGGAAAGTGTGGGAAGATCCGTTCAAAAAGCCGGCGTATCTTTTTGCGCTGGTGGCTGGCAATCTCGTGTCAGTGGAGGATACCTTCACGACCCAGAGTGGACGTGATGTTACCCTTCAGATCTTTACGGAGTCGCACAATATTACCAAGTGCGACCATGCGATGCGTTCCCTGAAACAATCCATGCGCTGGGATGAGGAAGTCTATGGTCGTGAGTATGACCTCGACATCTTCATGATCGTGGCCGTGGATGATTTCAATATGGGGGCCATGGAAAACAAGGGGTTGAATATTTTCAATTCCTCCTGCGTGCTGGCCCGGGCGGATACCGCAACAGACGCCACCTTCCAGCGCATTGAAGCCATTGTTGCCCATGAATATTTCCATAACTGGTCTGGCAACCGGGTGACCTGTCGGGACTGGTTCCAGCTCAGCCTGAAGGAAGGGTTTACGGTATTCCGTGATTCTGAATTCTCCGCAGACATGAATTCTCGTACCGTGAAACGGATTGAGGATGTCAATCACCTGCGTAGCGCACAGTTTGCTGAAGATGCCGGCCCCATGGCACATCCGGTGCGTCCATCGTCATTTATTGAGATTTCCAACTTCTACACGCTGACGGTGTATGAGAAAGGGGCAGAAATTGTCCGGATGATTCATAACCTGGTCGGTAAGGATGGATTCCGGAAAGGGAGCGACCTCTACTTCGAACGGCATGATGGTCAGGCAGTGACCTGCGAGGATTTTGTCCGCGCCATGGAAGATGCCAATGGTGTCGATCTGTCGCAGTTTATGCGTTGGTACACCCAGGCCGGTACACCGGTGCTTGATGTTGCCGACAGCTATGATGCTGACAATAAGCGTTATGTTCTGGAAATCACCCAGAGCTGTCCGACAACGCCGGGGCAGGAAGAGAAGGAGCCATTCCATATTCCGTTGGGAATAGGCCTGTTATCTCCAGCAGGAGTAAACCTGCCTGTGGGTGATAAGGGTGAAACAACAACGGTGTTGGAAGTGCGTGAAGCCAGCCAGCAGTTTGTTTTCGAGAATATGGCGGAACGACCCTTGCCATCGCTGCTGCGGGGATTCTCTGCACCGGTTCGGCTGAACTACGACTACAGCCGTGAAGATCTGCTGTTCCTGATGCGTCATGATGAAGATGGTTTCAACCGCTGGGACAGCTGTCAGCGGCTGGCGACGGATACCATCCTGGATCTTGTGCGTGATATTCAGGCCGCCAACCCCCTGTCGCTGGATTCACGGTTGATCGAGGCTTGGCGTGAACTGCTGGAAGACGAGACTGCTGATAAGGCTATGGTGGCAGAAATGCTGTCGTTGCCATCTGAGCAGTGGCTGTCTGAACAAATGGCGGTTATTGATGTTTATGCAATCCATGAGGCGCGGGAGTTTGTCCGTGGCGAGTTGGCGAAGAGTCTGAGTGAACCGCTTCAGTCGCTCTATCGTGGGCTGGCCGTCGAAAAGCCGTATAAGCCGGAAGCGGAAGATATCGCCGAACGACAGTTGAAGAATATCTGCCTGGGTTACCTCACAGAACTGGACACACCGGCAATGCTGGTACTGGCGGAAACCCAGTTCAATAATGCCACCAACATGACGGATCAGATGGCGGCGTTGTCCTGTGTCGTGAATGGCGCCCATCAATCGGCACTGGAAAAGGCAGACGCATTGCTGTCGGCTTTCCATGACCAGTGGAAGGGTGATGCCAATGTGATGGATATGTGGCTGTCTGTGCAGGTTTCCGGGGCGCGTATGGGATCGCTGGAGCGGGTCAAAAAGTTGATGGAACATCCTGTCTTTGATTATCGCAACCCGAACAAGCTGCGGTCACTGATTGGTGCTTTCTGTATGCGTAACCTGAAGCGTTTTCATGATCTTTCGGGGGAGGGTTATGCATTCCTGGCGGACAACATTATCCGCCTCGATAAGCAAAATCCGCAGATTGCTGCCCGTATGCTGACACCGCTGACGCGCTGGCGGCGTTACGATGAACAGCGCGTTGGGTTGATGAAAGGCGAGCTGGAGCGCATTCAAGCCAATGAGCTGTCCAAGGATGTCTTTGAGGTCGTCAGTAAATCTCTCGCGTAACCTTTTTGTTACTCGATCATTAAAACTGTTACCCGGCTATTAAAAAGTGTTACCGGGTAACTGTTTCCCTCTCAATAAGCGGAATTGACGAGTGTCTGTCGTCAATTCCGTTTTTTTATTCCTGTCTTAATGGATAGCTTGTCGCGATATTTGATCATTTTTCATTTTCTTACCCTATTGACAATGGGTTTACAGGCTAAAAAGACAGATTGGTATTAATTTTGCTAAAACCGCCCTGAAGATGGCTGTGGGCTGATGCCAGAGCGTTCGAGAGTTGATTTTCTGAACGTTGCCTGTCATTCTCGTGCCCGCCTGCGGGGGAAATGTCAGCAACCGGTAAGGAGCTGGTCAAGCAAAGTGGGCACAGGCAAAGCCTGACAATAATAAAGGGGCTCTGGGGCGCCCCGTCACAATCCACGGAGTTATCACGATAATGAAGAAGAAGCAGAACACACTGCCGACACCGATACGACTCGCGCCGGCCGCTGCCGGTTTCACCCTGGCCAGTATCCTTGCGGTAGCACCTGTTCACGCTATCGAGTTTGATCTGATGGATGGTGAAGTGACCGGGTCTGTTGATACTACGATCTCCTACGGGGCGTTGTGGCGCGTACAGGGTCAGGATCGCAATAATGACGACATCAATGGTAACGACGGTAACCGTAACTTCGATACTGGACTGGTGTCGCAGGTTTACAAGATTACCTCTGACCTTTCCCTGGAATATGAAAACTACGGTGCCTTTGTTCGTGGTACTGCCTATTACGACACTGAGTTCTGGGGTAGCAATAACTACGGTAAGGAAAGCTGGCAGCCTTTCCAGCCCAGTCAGGCAGGTATGAATGGGACTCGTCCTGATAACCGTTTCCTGGATGACGCCAAGAGTATTTCCGGTAAGAATGCCGAGATTTTAGATGCTTATGTTTACGGCAGCTGGGATATCGGTGAAATGCCGCTGGATGTCCGTTTTGGTAAGCAGGTGCTGAGCTGGGGGGAAGGCCTGTTCTACCGTAATGGTATCAATACCACCAACCCGCTCGATGCCGCTAAGTTCCGTCTGCCGGGTTCCGAGCTGAAAGAAGCGCTTGTGCCTGTTGAAACACTGGCAATGAGTCTGGGTCTTACAGATAACCTTTCAATGTCAGCATTCTATCAGTTCAACTATCGCCGGACTGAAATTGATCCTGTAGGTACCTTCTTCTCTGAAACTGATCTCTTTGCTGAAGGTGGGCATACTGCTTATAACGAGTTTGAAGGGACGGATTTAGAAACCGCAATACCTGGTTATCAAACAATAGTGGCTGCTGCAGAAAATGGTATTGGTGGTCTTACTCCAGCTATTCTAAATGGCCTCGGTATTAGTGGTGATGCCGAATTGTATAACGATGGTGCTATATCAAGAGTTGCTAATATTGGAGGTGATATAAATCCAAGTGATGATGGTCAATTCGGTGTTTCATTTAGGTACATAGCAGAAAATCTTAACGATACTGAGTTTGGTTTCTATTTCATTAATTACCATTCAAAAGAGCCAACAATTTACGCTGATCTTAATGATGATTTTGATGGAGTTAATGTGGGTGGATTAACTACACCTGCTGGAGGGGTTTTGCAAGCTTCCGGCTTGGCTACCGTTGAACTCATAAATAACGTAAATGCTAATAGGGAATATGCTGAAGATATTCGTGTCTACGGTGTGAGTTTTAATACCACTGTTGGTGATACATCTTTTTCGGGTGAGATAGCCTACCGTCCAAATATGCCAATTGGCATTGCTACTACCAATGATTTATTAGGTGATTTGGTTTTGCAGGGGGCTGATTTGGCCGATAATAGCGGCACTGTTGGTGATGGTGTAATAACGATTGCAGATCAAACAATCGATAGAAATGGTGCAGTTCATAATTATGAGCGAGTAGAAAGTTGGAATTTGTCTCTTCTGGCCATACATAACTTCGGACCAAGTCTGACTTTTGATTCTCTCTTTGGTGTAGTGGAGGTAGCTTCTGAGCATCTTCGTGGTTCAAGTCTGAGCTATACCGGTGTCCAAGCAACAGGTACTCCTGGCGTCTTAGATGATGAAGATAGGAACTTTGCCGGACGTGGCGATTGTGCTTATGTAAACGGCTGTGACGATAGTGATCAGGTGAGTCGTAATGCCTGGGGTTACAGTGCCGTTCTTGCTGGTACCTGGAACGATGTTTACGCCGGTGTCAACCTGAATCCTTACCTGCGCTGGAGCCAGGATATTGATGGTACTTCACACCGTACCGGTAACTTCCTGGAAGGTCGCAATGCCATGACTGTCGGTGTGGATGCAGTGTATCTCAATAATCTGGAAGTTGGTGTCCAGTACACAGAGTTTACCGGTAATGGCAGCAATTCCATGCGTGACCGGGACAACATTGGCATCAACGTTAAGTACTCCTTCTAATCCTTGATAAAAAAGGTTGCCGGTCGGGTCTGAGGATCCGGCTGGAGCGTACGATAATAAACGACGGATTACAGTATGAAGTCAAAACTCCTCCTGACCGGCCTGGCTACCGCGCTGCTGGTGGCTGGCCAGGCGATGGCCAAGGTCACACCTGACCAGGCGGCGGAACTGGGCAAAAGCCTGACGCCACTGGGTGCGGAAATGGCGGGTAATAAAGCAGGCACCATTCCTGCCTGGAAACCGCTGAAGGATGCGGATATTCCCGCAAGCTACAAGAATCCTGGCCAGCATCAGCCCAATCCTTACCCGGATGACAAGCCGTTGTTTACCATCACGGCTGAGAATCTGGATCAGTACCGCGATAAACTGACACCGGGGCAGATCAAGCTGTTTGAAACGTATCCTGAAACGTTCAAGATGCCGATCTACGAGACCCGTCGTAACGCCCGCTATCCTGAGCGTATTTATGAAAATACCCAAAAAGCGGCCACCAATGCTGAGCTGCTGAAAGGCGGCAATGGTTTCAAGGGCGCTTATGACGCTTATCCCTTCCCGATTCCACAGAATGGCCTGGAAGCGCTCTGGAACCATATCGTGCGCTACCGGGGGGAATACCTGGTGCGTCGGGCCTCCGAAGTGGCCGTCCAGCGCAACGGTGATTACTCCCTGGTGACGTCCCAGCAGGAAGTGTATTTCAACTACAACAACCCCGCCCAAACGGAAACTGAACTGGACAACGTCCTGTTCTACTACCTGTCGTTTGCCAAGGCGCCGGCACGTCTGGCTGGTGGTGCGGTTCTGGTTCACGAAACACTGGACCAGGTGGCAGAGCCCCGCAAGGCCTGGGGTTACAACGCAGGGCAGCGTCGTGTACGTCGTGCACCGAACCTGGCTTACGATACGCCGATCGCTGCTGCTGATGGTCTGCGTACAGCGGATGATACCGATCTCTATAACGGCGCGCCGGATCGTTATGACTGGGAGCTGAAGGGCAAGAAAGAGATCTATATCCCGTATAACAACTTCAACCTGATCAGCCCTGAGCTGAAGTACGACGACGTACTGATGGCCGGTCACGTCAACCCTGAGCATACGCGGTATGAGTTGCACCGTGTCTGGGAAGTGGAAGGCACACTGAAGAAAGGCAGTCGCCATATTTACTCCAAGCGTGTTCTGTATCTTGATGAGGACAGCTGGGGTGCAGCGCTTGTGGACCAGTATGATGGTCGTGGCGAGTTGTGGAGGGTCAGCATCGGTTACCTGATGAACTTCTATGATCTACCCACCACCTGGACGGCACTTGACGTGTTCCATGACCTGCAGGCCCGTCGCTACCATGTGCAGGGGCTGGGTAATGAAGAGAGCCTGTTCCTCGATTTCGCCCAGGCGATTCCGGATGACAAGTACTTCAAGCCATCCGCGCTGAGGCGCAGGGGACGTCGCTGATTCAGTGGCGTAGTACAAAAAAAGCCACTGGAAACAGTGGCTTTTTTGATGCTGTTAATGTGATTTATGGTTTCGGTATGTGCTTATTTTTTCCTGTTTTCTGCGTATAATCAGGCGCGTTCATGATTGTCCTTGACTGTGTGCACTGAATAAAAAGAACTGCCTAACAATAATTTTATGATCTGTTTCCGGGGGATGAGTATGCATGGTCTCTTCACCAGAGGACCTTCGGGGTCCCGGGCTTTACCTGGCAGAGCCCTGAAGGGGATAACCGCAGCAGTTGCTCTGGCATCTTCTCTTCACACTGTGTCTGTTCAAGCGAATCCGATCGCTAGCGTGAATAGTGATCACGCGGTGCTGTCTGAGAAGGCTGCTTCCTCGCTGTTGCTGGATATTACCCGTGCGGGTGATGGTCTGCGGCTGGTTGCCGTCGGCGATCGCGGTCATATCCTGATTTCTGATAATAATGGCTATGACTGGCGTCAGGTCAGTGTTCCCAGTCGGCAAATGCTGACGGCTGTGAGCTTCCCGAGCGCCACCACCGGCTTTGCGGTGGGCCATGACGCCGTGATTCTTAAAAGCACTGATGGTGGCGACAGTTGGGTCAAGGTTTACGATGACCTGGATGCAGAAGTGCCGTTGCTCGACATCATGATGATGGATGAACAAACCGGTTTCGCCGTTGGTGCCTATGGCTACATCGTCCGCACTGAGGATGGGGGTGAAACCTGGGACGACTGGTTCGACATGATTGAGAACGAGGACGAGTTCCACTACAACGCTATTACGCAGATTGGAGACGGAACGTTGTTGCTGGCTGGGGAAGCCGGTCTTCTGTACCGCTCCTTAGATGGCGGTGAAACCTGGGAGTTTCTCGAAAGCCCCTATGAGGGTTCTTTCTTTGGCATTATTCCCAGCAGTGATCCTGGTTCTGCGATTGTGTTTGGCCTTCGTGGTAATGCTTTCCAAACGGTTGATGCAGGTGAAAGCTGGGTCGAGGTGGATACTGGAACGGATCAGACCCTGTTTGGTGCGGTACATATTGACGGGAATGGACAGGTGATTGTCGGCAGTTCCGGCACACTGTTTGAAATGAGTGATCCTGAACCGCAGATTCATACCCGCAGTGATCGGGCAACACTGCTTTCAGCCTCTAAAGCGCCGGACAACAGTCTGGTGGTGGTAGGAGAGACCGGTGTACACCGAATGCCGGTTGGCAAGCCTGCCGTCGCAACCCTTTCAGAGCAATAATAACGGGGTTTCCTGAATGTCCAGTCATCATCTGAATACCGAACCCGTGCTGGAACGCCTGTTTTTTAATAACAGGGTGTTCTTCCTCGCCTTCTTTCTTCTGGCGACCGTTGTCCTCGGCTGGCAGGCCATGCAATACCGCATTGATGCCAGCTTTGAAAAAATGATTCCTCTCAAGCATCCGTTTATCCAAAACTGGATGGAGCGTCGTGATGAGCTGGGTAGCGGTGGTAACTCACTGCGAATCTCCGTTGAGGCCAAAGAGGGCGATATCTTCGACGCGGGCTACATGGAAAGCCTGCGACGTCTGACGGATGACGTCTTTTACCTACCGGGGGTGGATCGAGCGGCACTGAAGTCTCTCTGGACGGCCAATGTACGCTGGCTGGAGGTGACCGAGGACGGTTTTGAAGGCGGTCCGGTGATTCCCCAGACGTATGATGGTTCCCGTCAGAGTCTGGAAGAGTTGCGCGTTAATATACTGCGTTCCGGTCAGGTTGGTAGCCTGGTCGCGAACAATTTCCGCTCCAGCATCATTGAGTTCCCGCTGCTTGAGTTCAACCCGGAAACCGGTGAAAAGCTCGATTACAAGGCGTTGTCCCAAAAGCTTGAGGAGCTGCGAACGAAATATTCCGTGCAGGGGGTCGACCTCCACATCATTGGTTTTGCCAAGATCCTTGGGGATCTGTTCGAAGGTGTGGATGCGATCAAGATCTTCTTCCTGCTGGCCATTGCGATCACCCTGGTATTGCTGTTTGCCTATTCCCGTTGCCTGAAGAGTACGCTGGTTGCGGTGTTCTGTTCTCTGGTTGCGGTGGTCTGGCAGCTGGGGCTGTTAACCGCCATGGGTTTTGGCATTGATCTTTATTCCATACTGGTTCCATTCCTGGTGTTTGCCATCGGTGTGAGTCATGGTGTGCAGATCATCAATAACATTGGTATTGAATCTGCCCATGATGCCACGCCGCTGGATGCAGCCCGTCGCACTTTCCGGACGCTGTATATTCCGGGCATGCTGGCCCTGGTGTCTGATGCGATTGGTTTCCTGACACTGCTGGTCATTGAGATCAGTGTTATCCGCGATCTGGCTATTGCCGCGAGCATTGGTGTTGCGGTCATCATCTTGACCAACCTGGTGTTGCTGCCGGTGCTGATGTCATACATCGGTGTGAGCAGGCGGGCCAGTGATCGGTTGAAGGTAACGGAAAAGAAAGAGGCTATCACCTGGCGGGCCATGTCGTATTTTGCGCATCCGGTGGTGGCACCGTTGTCTGTCGTACTGGCTGTCGCTGGCTTTGGCGCCAGTTATTACTTCAGCCAGGATCTCAAGATTGGTGACCTTGATCCTGGTGCGCCGGAGCTGAGGGCTGATTCTCGCTACAACCTCGATAACAAGTTCATCACCGAAAACTATTCCACCAGTGCGGATACCTTTATCACCATGGTGGAAACCGATACTGAACAATGCTCATCCTATGCGTTTATGGATGCGCTGGATCGCTATATGTGGCATATGAAAAATGTCGATGGCGTTCAGGATGCGGTGTCGATGGTGACCGTGGCCAAGCAGGTTATCAAAGGCTTGAATGAGGGGAATCCCAAGTGGCAGGCGCTGTCGCGTAACCAGTATGTACTGAACAACGCGATCAGCAACCAGACGGCTCAACAGCTCTACAACAAGGACTGTAGTCTGGCGCCGGTATTGATCTTCCTTGAGGATCATAAGGCTGAAACCCTTCAGCGTGTTGTTCAGGCAACGGAAGCGTTTGCCGTAGAGAATAACCAGGATGGCCTGACTTTCCTGATGGCTACCGGAAACGCTGGTGTTGAAGCGGCGACCAATGAGGTCATTGGCTATGCCCAGAATCAGATGCTGGTGTTTGTGTATGGTGTGGTCAGTATCCTGTGTCTGATCACGTTCCGCTCAGTACGGGCGTTGATCTGTATCATTGTCCCGCTGGCACTGACATCGCTGCTATGCCAGGCGCTGATGGCGCAGTTGGGCATTGGTATCAAGGTGGCCACCTTGCCGGTTATTGCGTTGGGTGTCGGTATTGGTGTCGATTACGGTATCTATATTTACACACGTCTTGAAGGATTCCTGCGCCAGGGCATGCCTCTGCAGCAGGCCTACTACATGACGCTGCGGACAACGGGTAAAGCGGTCATCTTTACCGGTATTACCCTGGCCATTGGGGTGGGTACGTGGATCTTCTCCCCGATCAAGTTCCAGGCGGATATGGGGATGCTGCTGACCTTCATGTTTGTATGGAACATGATCGGCGCTATCTGGCTGATGCCTGCGCTGGCCCGCTTTGTTCTGCGCCCTGAGTTGCTGGCGACGAAAGCCCGTGAGGAGGCTGTGCTGAAGTCACAAGTTCCTGCCGGCTAACAACGTCTTCGTTTGTGTTGAAAAAGGGTCAGCGCATTGCTGATCCTTTTTTATTGCATCTAATACCGGTAAAACGCGTAAACTGACGTAAGCTGAAAGTAAATGAATCCACCAAGAGGGTGCAGGGATGACAACCTATCACATTGATGACAAAGAGGGTGTTGTAGAAAATCTCAGAGAGGCGATGGCGCTGGATGCCGGAGAAGATGTTGTCAGAGTTGCAATAGGGTTCCTTGAAGCCATGATGGAATTTGCCGGTGATGGCAATGCCCTGACCATCAGCAATGGTCAGGAAGAAACCGAAGTGCTGCTGCGTCGTGAAACAGCAAATAGTGAGTAAATTGACTGACCTTTAATCCTGTCGTAGCTTTCTTGCAGGGGAAATAGGGGTCGGAAGTTTGAAGACGACCAGGTAGGTTGACAGAATAAAGGTGATAATTGCTGCTGTTTCAATAATCATGGCGGTGTCATGGGAAAGTTTTCCTGCTGATAAGGCGCCGCTCGCTAGTAATAATGAGAATTCACTGCTTTGACCTAACCTGAGACCCATTTCCATTGCATTAGTGGGCGTTGCTTTGCCGATATAGGTCAGCAACACTCTGAATATCAGCGGTTTTCCTATAAGAATAACTGCGGCCAGTAAGATAATAGGCAGAAGCAACTGACCGGTTTCAAAAATATCAAATTGCGCGCCAATAGAAAAAAAGAACAGGATCAGGAAAAATTCTCTAAGCGGCTTCAGGCCTTCGGCAATAAACAGGGATACCGGTGATGTGGCTATGGCAACACCGGCAAAAAAAGCGCCGATTTCGTAGGACAGTCCAATCGCTTTCGCAATTTCGGCTGCGGTAAAACACCAGCCCAGGGAAACCAGGAAAATATATTCTGGAATAGTATCGAATTTCTTGAATAAAGGCAGGGCAATGAAACGGACAATCCACCAGGCTGCGAGTGCAAAAAGGGCTGTTTTGATTGGTAGAAAGCCGGTTTGCCACGACAGTGCGGCTTCATTGTTATAAATCAATAGTATGGCGAGAATTGCCAGTATGTCTTCGAATAAAAGAATACTGATCATGACTTCGCCCGTTCGTTTATGGTGCAATGTGGTGGTTGGAATCAGTTTCAGGCTGATGACGGTACTGGAAAAAGAGAGTGCGACGCCCGAAATAACTGCCTCGGTTGTACTGATACCAAATAACGTGATTAATGCGATTGCCACAATCGCAGTGGTAATAACAACGGCTAATAATGTTACGGCGGCGGTTTGTTGAAGCAGTTGCCATAAATTTCTTGGATGCAGGTGCAGTCCCAGCAAAAACATGAGCAGGATAATACCCATATGGGAGATGGCTTCGATGTGACCGGGGTCGGCAAACAGCTTCAGCCCATCAGGGCCGGCAATCAGTCCCAGGGCGATATAGGCAAGAATGATGGGTTGTCGAAGCCAGACAAACAGGGTGCCTAAGACTGATGCCCCGCCAAAGATAATGGCCATCTCCAGTACAAAATTGCCATAGATACCCTGCACGACAACTCCCGATTACCGCATGACGACATTAAAGATGGTTTCAAGGTAGTCAAAGGAACGAGATGTGTCAGAGAAAAGACTGAAGTATGAAAGAAGGCATTTGCTTGATTTAAATGTATGCTTTTTATGCCAGCCAATTTAATTCTATTTATTAACCATGTATTGTTAACACTAATGACGATAACTGTCTGTGCAAGGAGATGGCAGTGAAGGGACGGTGTATAACAGTGACGTCCGGAAAAGGTGGCGTCGGAAAAACAACCACATCGGCTGCAATCAGTTCTGGATTGGCGTTACGCGGCTTTAAAACCTGTGTCATTGATTTTGATGTCGGGTTAAGAAATCTGGATTTGGTCATGGGGTGTGAACGTCGCGTGGTTTATGACATTGTGAATGTCATGAATGACGGCATTACCCTTAACCAGGCTCTGATTAAAGATAAACATAACAGTAATCTGTTTATTCTTGCCGCCTCTCAGACCCGAGACAAGGATGCCCTGACCGATGAAGGGGTTGCCAGAATCATTGAGGAATTGAAAGAGACATTTGATTACATTGTCTGCGATTCACCTGCGGGCATTGAGCGGGGAGCCATCCATGCGTTGTATCATGCGGATGAGGCGGTTGTGGTCGTCAATCCGGAAGTGTCTTCCGTGCGTGACTCCGATCGTATTCTCGGCCTGTTACAAAGTCGCTCCCGGAGAGCTGTCGAAGGGCTGGAACCGGTAAAAGAGCATTTGCTGATCACCCGCTATGACCCTGTAAGGGCAGCGGAAGGCCAGATGCTTTCCATTGAAGATGTCGTGGATATTCTGGCTTGCCCGCTTCTTGGTGTGGTTCTGGAAAGCCGGGAAGTGCTGGAAGCTTCTAACAAGGGGGTGCCTGTTGTTCATGAGCATGAGTCGCTCGCGGCCATGGCTTATATGGATGCGGTTGATCGGTTGCTGGGAAAAGAGATTCCCTTGCGGCATATCCGTCGAAAAAAACTGTCCTTCTTGGAGAAGGTTTTTTCGCGGGGGGTGAAAGATGCTGTTTGATAAATGGTTTTCCTTCGGAAAGCAGGAGAAAAGCGCCAGTGTCTGCAAAGAACGCTTGCAGATTGTAATTGCCCATGAGCGTCGCCAGCGTGAAGAGTCGCCTGAGCTGGCGCGATTGCGATGCGAAATCATGGAGCTGGTTCGCCGCTTCTATGACATGCCATCCAATGAGGATATTGAAGTTGTCATGGAAAAACAGGAGGAGCAGGATATTCTGGCATTGAATATTCAGATTCCAGCGCGACCATGCAGTTAGAAAACAGGCTTGAATCAGCGTGAGCCGCTATATTATGTTAGGAGTAGCAAGCTATTTAGGGCTTGGTGGGCGACAGTGATTCGGTAAGGACGGCGATTCACTGTCGCGTAGCTCAAAGTGTAACGGAGTGTCGAGTCGTTATGGCGCAGCCGTATCCTCCCATTAGGGATGGTTTCAACGGGAACGGATTCCTGACTATGAGCCGCTGTCTGCAGCATTTTATCCTTATATTTGTCAGTCTTATGGCGTTTGCTTCAACGGCGACGGCTGATCTGGCTAAACAGCGGAAAGCCTTTCTGAGTGCTGAAAAAAGTCTTCAAAAAGGCCAGTCCTGGCAGCAAGAGTGGCACGCAACCCTCTCTGACTATCCACTTTTCCCTTATCTGGAAATACAGGCGCTTCGTCAACGGCTTTCCAAGGCATCGTCTGATGAGGTGGATACCTTACGGAATAAATATCCTGACTTACCAGCGATTCGGCAGCTGGAAGTGGCCTGGCTGGATGAATTAATCAGTCGGAAGCGGTGGTCAGACTATATCGCCAGTTATAACAGCATAAAGCCCCATGGATATCGTTATCAGTGTTACCTGACGCAGGGGCTGCTGGCTACGGGAAGCCGTCAGGATGCAATGACGTTGGCGGAATCGTTGTGGGTGGTAGGACACTCCCAATCCAAAGCCTGCGACCCGGTTTTTTCTGTGTGGCGCCAAGAGGGCCATCTGACGTCGGATTTAGCTTTCAAACGCTTCTGGTTAGCTGTGGAAGAGGGCAATATTACGCTGGCGCGTTATGTGAGTCGCCAGATTACAACTGAACAGCATAAGCAGAGTGTTGATCTCTTCTGGCAAATCAGACAGCAGCCCACAGTATTAACAAGGAATACTTTCTTAAGGCGTAATCTGGCGAATCGTGAAGCACTGCTGGTTTATGGTGTTAAACGCTTGGCGCGTCGCGATATCGCCCGTGCAGCGCGGGTTTGGATACGGGATCGCGAACGCTTCTTCATGAACGGTGACAGTAGAAAGTTACTAGATCAGTGGCTCGCCTTGCGTATCGCACAGAGTTTTGAACCCGATGCAGAAAAACTGATCAATTGGATTGATCCGATGTTTGCCTACCCGGAGGTGACAGAATGGCGGGTTAGGGTGGCGTTGGCAGATCAGGACTGGTCTCTTGTTTCGAACCTTATAGAGAAGTTACCTGAAGACCTGCAGTCAACGCCCCGTTGGCGCTATTGGAGCATGATGGCCCAAAGGCATATCTCACAGCCGGACAATACCTCTATCGTCACGCTTGCCCAGTTGGGTGGCAGTCGTAGCTTTTATGGTTTTCTGGCTGCAGAGTTGAATAACTCGGTGTTTGGTCTTGAACAGCGTGATGGCGTCCTTGATTCGGATACGGTACATGCCTTGAAGACCCGGCCCACTTTCCGGCGCATTGCAGAGCTTCGGACACTGAAACGTGAGTCTCTGGCTCGGCAAGAGTGGTATGCTGCGATGAAGCAACTGGATAAAGATGAGCGCCGACATGCCGCACGGCTGGCTCATCATTGGCAGTGGCACAACCAGGCCATTATGACGGCGGCAAGGGAGTCCATGTGGGATGAGTTGGGTATACGTTTTCCTGTCCCGGATCCCATGCCGTTGTTCGAGCGTAATGCGCAGGCATTCAGTGTTGACCCGTTGTGGTCATTGGCCGTTGCACGTCAGGAAAGTGCGTTTTACCCCAAGGCTCGGTCAGGCGCTGGCGCGAGAGGACTGATGCAATTGATGCCAGCAACGGCAAGGCTGACAGCCAGCAATTACGGCATTGCCTACAGGGCGGCCTATGACTTGTATCGACCCTCTGTGAATATTGCACTGGGTACAGCCTACCTGGCCGACATGAAAAAGCGATTTGAGGGTAATCGGGTGTATGCGACAGCTGCCTATAATGCCGGTCCCAGCCGGGTTAAACGGTGGATTGAGCAACGGGGTGATCTTCCGCTCGATATCTGGATTGAAACGATCCCCTTCAAGGAAACCCGGAACTATGTTCAGAATGTCCTGTCGTTTCGAGTCATTTTTGCCAGCCTGATGGGCATGCCCGTCAGGCTGTTTACGGATAATGAAATGAATCTGCTGGCTTATAATCAGTAAATTGTGGTGATTAGTCGATGGGAGCCAGCATCGTATCCATATTCGGCAGTTTTTTAATTGCCCCTATCTGTTGCAAGTAAGCGGCGTAGTTTTTAAAACGCTGTCGGTCAATAGCGGCTGGGCGTAGAGCAAAGCGGTTCACTGTATCCTTCCAGGCCATTTTGTTCAGGGGAGTGTCCAGGCCTCCTGGTGAATACGCGGCAAATGCTTTCCAGGCTTCATCCGGATGGTTGATGATGTATTGACTGCTCTTTTCTATCGCACGAAGGAAACGACGAATGATCGCGTTATCTGTTTCTTTGCTATTGGCGGCAAACAGAAGTTCCGAGTAGGGTGGCACTCCGAATTCTTCAACATAAAAGGCCTTCCCCTTGGCTCCTTCAATCGCGAGTTGATTCAGCTCGAAATTTCGATAACCGTCCAGAATGGCATCGACACGCTTGCTGAGCAGTGACCCAGTCAGAGCCCATCCCACATTGATGACGTTAACGTCTTTTGAACTTAAGCCGGATGAAGCAAGCATCACATCAAGTAGCTGTTTCTCATAGCCGCTGGACAGAGATACACCGATGCTTTTCCCTTTGAGGTCTTTCAGGGTTTGTATGGGGCCGTCTTCCAGCACAATCAGGCAGTTTAGCGGGGTTTCTATCAACGTACCCGCCCAGCGTACTGGTAGCTGGTTAAGAGAGGATTTCACCAGCTGCTCGCTGTAAATGACTGCCATATCAACTTCACCGGCTGCTAATAACTTGATGGGCAGGCTCGGTTCTGCAGGTTCCTGGATGGTAACCTCAAGGTTTTCCTCGGCAAAATAGCCGTTCTGCTGCGCAATAATGATGGGGCCGTGGTCGGGGTTGACGAACCATTCCAGCATGAGCGTAATTTTGTCCGGCTTGTCCTGTTTTTGTGGGGAAGGACTTGCCTGAGCATTGTTGGTCAGCACAGATAGCAGTGCCAATATTGTCAGAATTGAATATTTGATATGTCTCATGGTTTATATAGTGGCTTCAGTGGGGAGAGATAAACAGATCGACACCTTAGTGGTAAATGCTGGTTGTTTCAGGTTGCCAGGGCACAAGTTGCTTTGTTGCCCAATCAACCAGTATATAAAACATGATGGTGAAAGAGGCCAGGACAACCAGCGCTGCGAAAAGCTCACTGATCATCAGACGGGCATTGGCCTGTAACATGTAGTACCCAAGCCCGGCACTGGAGCCAACCCACTCACCCACCACCGCACCGATAGGCGCGATAACGACGGCAATACGCAGTCCTGCAGCGAGGATCGGTAGAGCTGCTGGCCAGCGGATGAAACGGAGTGTGCTGTACTGAGTAGCACCCATAGTTTGAGCCAGATCCAGCCATTCCTGCTGTGTATGGCGCAGGCCGTCATAACAACACATGGTTACCGGAAAGAATAACGCAATTGCTGCCATGGCGACTTTTGACGCTAGTCCGTACCCCAGCCACAACATCAGAACCGGTGCCAGAGCGAACGTGGGTATAGCCTGGCTGATAATTAATACTGGTAGAAGCCACCGGCCAAAGCGGCGGAAATAGAGTAGTGCAAGGGCAAAAGTGATACCGGCTACTACGCCAAGTAGTGTTCCTAGCAATATCTCACTGGCAGTAATCGCACTGTGATAAAACAGAATGCTGCGATGTTGATATAGGCTCAGCGCTACATCGCTCGGTTTTGGAAATATCCAGGCGGGCAGAGAGAGTGCAGTGACGAGTAGGTGCCAGATGAAAATCAACCCAGCAATGAGCACAATCATGCGCGTGATCCTGGTCCGCATGCTAGACGTCCTCTTGTCGAAGTTTTTCAAGGATATGGCCATGCAATGCCATCAGCTGCTCGTTGTCGAGAGAGCGAGGCGCTGAGCCTTGAGGGTATAGAGGCTCAGTTAGTGTGGCCGGGCTGCCTTGGAGATGATAGACCGAGTGCCCCAGACGCAGGGCTTCCAGTGGGTCGTGGGTGATCATGAGGATGGTTCTGTCCGCGAGTAATTCACTGGCCAGGTCCTGAAGCTTCAAGCGGGTTAACGCGTCCACAGCGGCAAAGGGTTCGTCCATCAGTACGAAAGGGCGGTCTTCCATGAGTGTACGTGCCAGCGCGACCCGCTGACGTTGACCGCCCGAAAGCTCTCTGGGGTAGGATGATGCCTGTTGCTGTAAGCCAACGGAGCGCAACAGGTGATGAGCTTGTTCAATTTTATCCTTCGATAGTGGTTCTTTTCTCAGGCGGCATCCCAGTGTTACGTTATCAATAACGGACAGCCAGGGCAGTAGTAAATCCTGTTGGGCCATCCATGCGACACGATGATGTACCGGCAAGCTATCCGAACTGGTGATATCACCATTGGCCTGGGCGCCATGGCCGAAGGCAAGTCCAGCAATCAAACGTAGCAGGCTGGATTTACCAACCCCACTGGCTCCCAGTAGGCAGGTCCACTGATTAGCAGGGAGCGTTAAGCACAAATTCGTAAAGATGGGTTTGTTGCTATAGGAGAGCGACGCATTCTTAATGTGAAGATTTGGCATGGTATTGGGGCTAACGCCTTATGAGCTTGCATCAGTTGAGCAAGTATTCAGGCTGATTTTTATCGCAATGAATTCAATCGATTATGGCCACCTGCTTAGAAGAGCAATGCTTTACGTCAAGTGTGCTGGCGGTGGTTGTTTGTCGTGGAAGCCCCATTCGCTTAAAACAGTTTGCTGTGGGGCTTACGAGGTTACGTCTCAGGCGGGCTCTGCTTCTGCAACCGGCTGCTGAGTTTTGTTGGACGATTTCGATGACTGTGCCGTTTCAAGTTGTTCTTTCAACTCGTCACGTTCTTTGTTGCTGACCTCAAGCTCCGCTGTGACTTCGTCAATGCGACGCTTGCGTTCACGGCTTTCTTTACTGATTTGATCAACCAGTTTCTTTTGCTTTTTCAATTCCTGGCTGGCATCGTTGAATTTCTTCTTGAGCTTTTCAGGTTCCAGCGCTTTGAGCGTCTTCTGTTCACGCTTCAGCTTATTGGTCTCTGTTTCCAAGGTTGCCAGCTTTTTCTCGGCGGTTTCAAGCTTGCGGCGTAAGCTACTCGCATCCTTCTCATTGGTGCTGGCAGAGGATTGCGCTAACGCAAGCCCATCCTTCATGCTGCGGTTATCATCAAATAACTCGCTATTTCTGCCCTTGAGTTTTTCGTTTTCTACTTCAAGGGTTTGAACCCGGCTTTTCAGCTGTGTGAGTTCATCCCGGATACTCTTTTCGTTGGACTCGTAGATTTTCCTGATTTTCTCATCGACGCTCAGATAGTATTCGAGTCGGTTTGCTAGCTCAGCGCGAAACAGCTGCTCACTCATGGATAAGATGGCTTCCTTAGAGAATGGTCTTTAACGGAAAGGGTTCAGGTCTTCGAAACAGCAAGAAGTGTAATCCTTTGACTGTTGCATAACAACGTAGCTATA
Organism: Kistimonas scapharcae; assembly: GCF_039540975.1. Lineage (NCBI taxonomy): Bacteria > Pseudomonadati > Pseudomonadota > Gammaproteobacteria > Oceanospirillales > Endozoicomonadaceae > Kistimonas > Kistimonas scapharcae. The sequence continues at coordinate 16,879 of NZ_BAABFL010000016.1, read as the reverse complement.
AGATAGGCATTGTAGACGAAGTTTATCCAATTTCCCAACATATTTCCTTAAATTAAGCAATTCGTAGTCGCCAACGCGTATTTGTGAAATCTATCGGTCATTGGTGGCTGTATAAAAAAACAGTATGTTGTTTAGGGAACTGATTCATTGAAAAAGAAGGTGTCAAATAACGGGCAAAAGTGAGTGCGAGTGTTATTGAACAAGTTACCTACGACAGCTATTTGATACGGTAATAGATAAACTGAATAAATGTTCATCATGCCATAAGAAACTTATTTATTCTGATGAATATAAGGAACGCAGTCATAGTTGAACTGTTGCACGGATGCTACAGGTTATTCCATGGATTCGTCTTCACCCCAACAAGCCTCTACCGCCGGTTCAGAACGGTTTTCTGATCCGTTGTTGCTTTGCCTGGTCAAAATCTGTCGACTCTATGACAAAGCTGACAGTCTGGAGGCCATTACGGCAGGCTTGCCGATAGCGGATGAACCGTTCAGCGTCGACTTGTTTAACCGTGCTGCTGAACAGATTGGCTTTGTCACGCGGCAGATCCGAAAGAAACTGCTCGATATTCCTCGTTTGGCCTGCCCGGCAGTATTACTGCTAAGAAATGGCCAGGCCTGCGTTCTTATGGACATCAATCACCAGGAACAGATGGCGAGCCTGGTGATTCCGTCGGTTAGTGAGGATGTTCAGGATATTGCGTTTGAGCGGCTCGCTGAAGAATATCTCGGTGTCATGTTGTTGCTCAAGCAGAAGCACCGGTTTGATGAGCGCTCACCCTCAGTGCTGGATGACAATGGCAAGCATTGGTTCTGGAGTGCGCTGACGGTCTCTTTACCGCTATATAAAAGCGTGCTTCTGACTTCGATTATGATCAACTTCCTGGCTATCGTCAGCCCGATCTTTGTCATGAATGTCTATGACCGGGTCGTGCCCAACAATGCCTTTGAAACACTCTGGGTGCTGGTGACCGGCGTTTTGATTGCCTTTGGTTTTGATTTTCTGGTCAAGTGGCTGCGCTTTTATGCACTCGACAAGGCAGGAAAGAAGGCTGATATCATTTTGTCGTCAAGAATCATGAGTCAGGTTCTGGGGCTGGAAATGACGTCGCGACCCAGCTCTGTAGGCTCATTCGCCAGAAGTATGCAGGATTTTGAAAGTATTCGGGATTTTATCGCCTCATCAACCATTGCCAGTCTGATCGATATACCCTGTGCCATCATCATTCTGACCGTCATCGGTATTCTCGGCGGGTGGCTGGTGGTGATTCCCATTGTGGCAATGGTTTTGATTGTTTCCTATTGCCTGATTATCCAGCCAGCTTTGCGCAACTCCATTGAAAAAACCTACCGCTCTTCTTCGGCAAAAAACGCCACGCTGATTGAAAGCCTGATCGGTCTGGAAACCATTCAGCTATACGGCGCGGAGTCCAAAATCCAGCATGAATGGGAGAAGCATATTGGATTCCTCGCCAAGTGGGGCGTTAAGAGCAAGATGCTGAGCCACTCTACGTCGATGGTGGCGGGTTTTATCCAGCAATGCAGTACGGTCGTTTTGATTGCAACAGGTGTCTATTTGATTAGTGACCATACCTTGTCGATGGGAGCACTGATTGCCTGCAATATGCTGGCAGGCCGTAGTATGGCCCCCATGTCACAGTTGGTCAGCCTGCTGACCCGTTTTTACCAGTCAAAAACGGCGCTGGCTGGGCTGGACAACATCATGAATATGCCCAAGAGGCGTAGCCCGGACAGGCAGTATGTCAATCTTGATAATATTACGGGGGATCTCGAGCTGGAGCAGGTGACCTTCACTTACCCTGACCAGAAACTCAACACCCTGGAAGACATCACGCTTTCTATCAAGGCTGGTGAAAAGGTTGGGATTATTGGTCGTATTGGTTCAGGAAAGTCGACCCTCGGAAAGATGTTACTGGGCCTCTACCCGCCGAGCAGTGGCTTGATTCGTCTTGATGGGCTGGATGCAACACTTATTGACCCGGTGGCGCTGCGTAAGGCGGTTGGCTGCGTACCTCAGGATATCAACCTGTTTTATGGTACTGTCCGGGAAAATATCACGTTAGGTGCGGGCGCGGTTGACGACGAAACGGTTGTCAGGGCGGCCAAGATGGCAGGGGTCACAGACTTCACCAATATCCACCCGGAAGGTATGGATATGCCCGTCACTGAGCGTGGGGCGAACCTGTCGGGCGGTCAGCGCCAGGCGATCGCGGTTGCCCGAGCGTTTATGCACGATCCTTCCATTGTGGTGCTGGATGAACCAACCAGCTCCATGGATCATAAATCTGAGCAGCTCATCAAGGAGCAACTGCAAAAGTATTGCAGCAATAAAACGCTTGTACTTGTTACACACCGAATGTCATTACTGGACCTGGTTAATCGCCTGATCGTCATTGACCGGGGGCGAATTGTTGCGGATGGCCCGAAAGTTCAGGTCATGGAAGCGCTAAAACACGGAAAAATTGTGATCAGTTAGCCTGATAACCATGAGCACACTATTAAATAAGTTAGGTCAGATGATTATTGCTACAGCAACCCGGCTGAAGGCCTGGAGTCTCAGGCTGGTGATGTTGCCTGTCGACATGATTAAGAAACTGATAAAGAATCCGCGTGCCATCAAAAACTTTTTCTCTCGCTCGGAAGAGAGTGAGTTTAAATCGGAATCCATCGAGGTGTCCCTTCAGGATTCATCTTACATAACGGTCTTTGTCAGTATTACCGGTACTGCATTGATCGTAATTGCTTTGACGTGGGCTTCCTACGCGGAATTGGATGAGATCACGCGCGGAGCAGGCACGGTGATTCCCTCGTCTCGATTGCAGATCGTAGAAAATCTGGAAGGGGGTATTATCAAAAAAATCTACGTGAAAGATGGCGACCAGGTACGTGCTGGTCAACCGCTTTTACAGTTGGATGATGTCCATTTTTCTGCCAAGTTTCGAGAGAATGAGCTGGAATACTTCAGTGAGTTTGCCAAAGTCGTTCGTCTTGAGGCTGAGGTGAATGGTGAGAGCCTCAATTTTCCCGAGGAATTGAGCGGCTATCTCGAATATATCCATCGTGAGCGCGATTTTTATGATAGCCGCAAGCGTACCCTAGACCAGGGGTTGATGATTGCGGAGCAGGAAGTCGCCAAGATTTATCAAGAGCTCGAATCGATCAAGGCGAAGCATTCCCACCTTGAAAAAAGCTATGCCTTGATGAAAAAGGAGTATGACCTCACAAAGCCGATGGCGGATGAGGGGGTTGTTTCCAAGGTTCAGTTGTTGCGATTAGAGCAGAAGGTCAGTGAGATTGAAAGTCAGTTGGCGGATGCCCGGCACTCTATACCAAAACTTGAAGCTGCATGGAATCAGACCAAGGGTAAGCGGGAGGAGTTGAGCTTGCAGTTTCGCGAAAAGGCCATTGAGGAGATAAAGACTGCAGAGTTGAAGTTGGCGCAATTAACGGTCAACCGGAACTCGTTGAAAGACAGGGTGGCAAGAACCATTGTCCGCTCTCCTGTTGATGGTGTCGTGAAGAAAATTCATATCAACACGATTAGTGGTGTGGTTGATCCCGGAATGGAGCTGGTTGATATCATTCCTGTTGATGATTCGTTACTGGTTGAAGTCAAGGTGCCCGCGAAAGATATTGCATTTCTGCGTCAGGATCTGAAGGCCATGGTCAGATTTACCGCTTATGATTTCACTGTTTATGGCGGGTTGACAGGGGAGGTTGTTCATGTGAGTCCCGATGCGCTGGAAGAAGAGGATGGTAGCTATTATTACCTGGCCCAAGTCAGAACTGAAAAATCGTATTTTGGTACTAACGAAAAACAACTGCCCATCATTCCAGGCATGCAGGCTGAAGTCGATATTATGACGGGAAAAAAAACGGTTCTGGAATATTTAATGAAACCGATTCTAAGAGCCAGAAAAGTGGCGCTGACAGAACGATAAAAGGAAACGCTAATTAACCGATATTTGTTTTAGGTATTCATTTATTTTTCGCTAGTGACGTGTGTGGTGTGTGAGTCAATAGGGAAAGCGTTCTGCCCTTCAGGGAATTCGTATGATTAACAGGCGCTTAATAATACAAAATCTGTCAATCTGGTTGGTATCAGCCTGGATTACATCTTCCAATGCGACAACATTGGAGGAAGTGATACTTATTACCCTGAAAGAACACCCTGATATTCTTGCCGCCCAGAGCCGTGTGAATACTGAAAGCCTTAAAGCAGATCAGAGTGAAGCCGGCCTGTATCCGACAATGGATCTCAGTGCCGCCATTGGTGTTCAGCGAAAAGATAGTCCCAGTACACGTAGTAATGGTAATGATAAAGATAATATAGAGCGAAATGAGTCTTCGCTCATTGTTCGCCAAAATGTGTTCAAGGGGTTCGAAACCATTCGTCGTATGGAGCAATATGACCATGGGGCGAAAGCCAGAGAATATGAGTCGCTGAATACGCAGGGATCTATTGCACTAAAGGTGGCTGAAGTTTATATCAGTGTTCTTGAGAAGAAGAAACAACTTGAACTGGCAGAGAGTAACAGGGATCTGCATGAAAAAACCAAAAAACAGATCACGAGTTTGTTTAATCAGGGGCTAGCGAGTGAATCCGATCTGGCCCAGATTAGTGGTCGAACCTCTCAATCCAGAGCGTTTGTCGTAGGCGCGAAAAGTGAACTTAATAGGGCGTTGAGCAGTTATATTGCAGTGGTTAATCGTAAAGCTGAAAACCTGTTGATGCCAGAGGTGCTCAAACTTGGGTTCAAGACGTTGGATCAGGCAATGAATCAACTGGATGTACATCCTCTGATGCGAGCCTCACAGGAGCAGGTTAACAGTGCAGATGCGGCTTACCAGGCTAGCCAGAGTGTTTATTATCCCAGTGTGAATGTTGAATTTACCCATCAGAGGAGTCGTGATGCGGACGGTGTGACCGGGCATGATGAAAGCTCTGTGGCCAAATTGAGCATGTCATACAATTTGTACCGTGGTGGGGCAGATCTGGCGCTGGTGGGACAGGCAGCATCGCAGGCGCAGTTAATCCGTGCGGAAAGGCAGAAAACGCATAGACGACTCGTGTTAGAGCTCAAGCAAGCCTGGTATCTGTATGAGTCATTAACACAGCAAAAGCCCTATTTACAGGAACATGTTAATAACAGTATTAAAACGTTGAATGCGTACACCAAGCAGTTTGACCTGGGGCAGCGTACCCTGGTGGATGTCTTGAATACCGCGACGGAATTGTATCAGGCCAGAAAAACGTTCGTTAGACATGAATTTGATATCATGTTGTCAAAGTTTCGTTTACTGAATGCGGCGGGTCAGTTAATGGAACGACTCAAGCTTTCCTCGATTCAAAATAAGCAGGAAGGGTGATAAGGAATAAAAAAAACACGCAATAAACTGGCCCGTATCAATCGGGCCAAGCCTTCGATTTTAATCAAATTCGATCATTAATTTTTCTTGGGCCAAGATAGTGCCCAGGTACATTGTTGTTGGTAGTCTGGCTACCGTATGATTCTAAATTTTGCAGGAAGTCTGTCGGGATCAGGTGTCGGATTGCATCCCTTTCTTCCAGAAGCTCCTGTTCCGTGATTTTGAAGTAATCCCTTGAAAGGTCGTTCAGTGTCAGGCCATTGATAATCTGATACCTGCCATAATTGCATCGCACTGGATAGGAGAAAAATATGCCTTTTTCGACATCATAGCTGCCATCACTCATGACACTCATGCTGACATAGTCGTTTTGTCGCGTGCCATGTACCCAGTCATGCATATGATCAATGATCGCCTGTGCGGCTGACGATGTGCTGGAGTGTCCGCAAACCTGGATGATTTCCGCACCACGCTTCTGTATGCGTGGGATATAGGAGTTGCGATACCACTCGGTGTCAATCTGTGGCATGACAGGGTTTCCATGCATCATTGCGTGGTGGAGATCGGGGTACATGGTCGGTGAGTGATTGCCCCAGATTATCACTTTTCGAATATCCTGCGGGTTACAGGATTTCTTACTGGACAGAATGCCAACGGCTCGATTGTGATCCAGGCGGGTGAGCGCGCTGAATTGTGTAGGGCTCAAGTCGGGGGCATTGCTGCAGGCAATTAATGCATTGGTGTTGGCCGGGTTGCCGACCACCAATACCCGGACATCCGGGTTGGCGTAGCGATTGATCGCCTGGCCCTGCACGGAAAATATTTCGGCGTTTGCCGTCAGCAGGTCACTACGCTCCATGCCTTGTGCGCGAGGCCTCGCACCGATAAGAATCGCATAATGTGCGCTAGAAAAACCGCTGTCCGGGTTGTCATGCAGACTGATTGAATGCATCAGTGGATAGGCGCAGTCTTCCAGCTCCATGGCGATACCCCGAAGAGCATCGATGGCTTGGGGGACTTCGATCAATTGGAGATAAACCGGCTGGTCTTTACCAAACATGTCGCCGGCGGCGATCCTGAAGAGCAGGGCTCGGCTGATGCTTCCCGCTGCGCCGGTAACGGCGACACGCACAGGTTTCTTCATAGGGGGATTAACCTTCGTTGAAGTGAAACGGGCAGAGGGAAGTGTAGTCAAGAGAACGGGGTAGTCAGTGGATGACTACCCCGTTTTAACGGAATGACGGGTTTATTTCCCGACGCGAACGGCCAGAACATCACAGGTAGCACCGTGGAGAATGCTGGTGGATGTTGATCCAAGGATCAGTGCCAGACCATGCCGGCCATGGCTGCCAACGACAATGAGGTCAATATCATGTTCTTCGGCGATGCGGTGAACTTCCCGTTCAGGACGACCGTACACTACGTGCTGATCGCCTTTTTCGATATTGATTTTGCCAGCCAGTTTGTTGATCCGCTCGCGGGCTTGCTGGGTGATCTCATCCTGCAGTGTGGTCAGGTCGAGGGGGATATCGCTGCCGTAGGCGACACTGAGGGGCTCCACGACATGGACCAGGGTCAGCCGGGCGTCATTGGCTTCGGCGATAGCCTGGGCCTTGTTCAGCACTTCATCAGCTTCCTCGGTCAGGTCGACAGCTACCAGAACGTGCTTGTACAGGCTCATTGTATGTTCCTTTTCCGGTTCGTAAAGAGGCTATTCCTGATGTCTATCCGCCCGATTTTGCCGACAGGCCTTGCCCGAAACCGAGACATGCAGGCAGACTTACATCAACATACTAAAACAAAATGCTGAGAAGTGTATGACCTGGCTCATAGTTTTACTGATTTTGGCAGTGATTGCAGGGAATCTGATGTGGCTGATGCCGTCGAAGAGGGAACGTCAGCAAATGGCATTCCGGCAGGCGGCTATTAGCCAAAAAATGAATGTCAGTGAGTGCAGGGAACTGGAGAAACTGCCTGATGTCTGTGACACGGAAGCTCACTGGATGGAGTATGTCCTGCCAACCGAACGTTCGTTGAATATCCATATTCCAATCGTTCTCAAGCGTATGAAAAATCATGCCTGGGTATTGCCTGATGCGCTGAATCAGCCAGCTATTGCTGGATTACTTGAAGTGCTCCCGTCAGGCGTTGTTCAGATCACTATCCGGCAAATGAGTGTGGTCGCTTTATGGGATGAACGGGGTGATAAAAATACCATTGATCAGCTTCATGCTGTTTTGATCTCACTGCGAGATACCTATCTCTAACCATTAGATGTTAAAAGGCGATGATGCTGTAGCCGGTGAATAGAACTGCTATTTTGCAGGACATTCTGTTCGGTTCTTCAGGTTGCCGGTGTCGGTAAATACCTAAATCGCCCTTGACATTACCTAGCTTTTCCGTGAAGGTTTCACACCGGATTCAAACGGTCGTATGAATTGCATATGATCCTTTGTCAGAACACGAACAGGTGGCCAGGGAATGGCAGTGAAAAAATCCTTCAATGCCCGGTGCGGACCTTGGCTGCAGCGGGTTGTTGTACAGGCCTAGAGTGTCGCACAAACGTGGAGAAACGTTCATGATTTACGAAGGCCAGGCCATCACCGTCACGTTGCTGGATGATGGCATTGCTCAGCTGAATTTTGACCTGCAAGGGGAGTCCGTCAACAAGTTCAACCAGACCACTCTGAAAGAACTGCATGAGGCCACTGATGCCATCAGGGCCAGCAGTGATGTCAAGGGTGTGGTTGTTACCAGTTCCAAAGACGTCTTTATCGTCGGTGCCGATATCACTGAGTTTACTGATACCTTTGCCCTGCCTGAAGAAGAGTTGATGGGCTGGGTGCTGAAAGCCAATGCGGTGTTCAGTAACTTTGAAGATCTGCCGGTGCCCACTGTGACTGCCATCAACGGCATGGCTCTGGGCGGTGGATTTGAAATGTGTCTGTCGTCTGATTATCGGGTGATGTCCACCAAGGCCAAGGTGGGTTTACCGGAAGTTAAGCTGGGTCTGTTCCCGGGCTTCGGGGGAACGGTTCGCCTGTCCCGTGTTGTGGGTGCAGACAACGCCATTGAGTGGATCTGCATGGGCAACGAGAACCGTGCGGATGCTGCGCTGAAAGTGGGTGCGGTTGACGCGGTCGTTGAACCCGAGCAACTGCTGGAAGCGGCCATTGACCTGGTTAAGCGCGCAGGAGCGGGTGAGCTGGATTATCTGGTCAAGCGCCAGGAAAAACTGGAAGCGGTCAAGCTGCCCCCCATGGAGCAGATGATGGCGTTTAATTCGGCCATCGGTTTTGTTGCCGGTAAGGCTGGCCCTAACTATCCAGCGCCGGTTGAAGCCATCAAGGTCATGCAGAAGCATGCTGGCAAGAAACGTGATCAAGCCATTGAAATTGAAGCAAAAGGCTTCGTTAAAATGGCCAAGACTTCCGTGGCCGGCAACCTGATCGGCCTGTTCCTGAATGATCAGGCGTTGAAGAAGACCGCTAAGGCTTACGAGAAAAAAGCCAAGCCCGTTAAACAGGCCGCTGTACTCGGTGCTGGTATCATGGGCGGTGGTATTGCCTATCAGTCTGCCTACAAAGGCACGCCGATCATCATGAAAGATATCAATCAGGCCGGTATTGATCTGGGCCTGAATGAGGCAAAGAAGCTGCTGGTCAAGCGGGTCGAGCGTAAGAAGATGGATGCGGCGAAGATGGGGGATACCCTGAACCGCATTGTGCCCACCCTGTCTTACGGCGATTTCAAAGAAGTTGACGTTATCGTCGAAGCTGTTGTCGAAAACGTCAAGGTCAAGCATGCCGTTCTGGCTGAAGCTGAGAAGCAGATTCGTGATGATGCAATCCTGACTTCGAATACTTCAACAATCTCCATCAATACGCTGTCAGAAGCGCTGGATCGTCCAGAAAAATTCTGTGGGATGCACTTCTTTAACCCCGTGCACATGATGCCGCTGGTGGAAGTCATTCGTGGCGAGAAGACCAGTGAAGAAACCATTGCCACTGTGGTCAGCTATGCCAAGGCCATGGGTAAGACGCCGGTTGTTGTGAATGACTGCCCGGGCTTCCTGGTGAACCGTGTCCTCTTCCCTTACTTCGGCGGCTTTGCCGGACTGCTGCGTGACGGTGCTGACTTCCAGCAGGTCGACAAGGTCATGGAACGCTTTGGCTGGCCAATGGGCCCTGCTTACCTGATGGATGTCGTTGGTATTGATACCGGTGTGCATGCTGAAGGCGTCATGGCAGACGGCTTCCCTGACCGCATGAAGCGTGACTTCAAAAGCGCGGTTGATGTGATGTTCGAAAACAACCGTCTGGGCCAGAAGAATAATCTTGGTTTCTACAAGTACGAAACCGATAAGCGTGGCAAGCCGAAGAAAGTCGTTGATGAAAGCACCTATGAGCTGATTGCGCCGGTATGTGCGGATCGTCGTGACTTTGAAACGGATGAAATCATTGCGCGTATGATGATCCCGATGTGTCTGGAAGTGGTTCGTTGCCTGGAAGACGGCATCGTTCAGACTGCGGCGGATGCTGACATGGGCCTCATCTTCGGTATTGGCTTCCCGCCATTCCGCGGTGGTGCGCTGCGTTATATCGATGAAATGGGCGTTGCTGAGTTTGTTGCCCTGGCTGACAAGTATGCGGACCTCGGACCGCTGTACCAGGCAACCGAAGGACTCCGGAAAATGGCCGCTGAAGGGAAAACCTTCTTTTAAGGTTGTTCAGGATATTCCGTAACAGATAACGCCTGGCCCGGCCTGTTCCGGGCCTGATAAGAATTCAGGAGCAAACGACATGAGTCTGAATCCGAGAGATGCGGTGATCGTCGATGCGGTCCGCACACCGATGGGTAAGTCCAGAAATGGACAGTTTCGTAATGTTCGGGCAGAAAAGCTGTCTGCCGAGCTGGTTGAGGCCCTCAAGGCACGTAACCCGAACTGGAACACCCGCGAAACAGAAGATGTGATCTGGGGCTGTGTAAACCAGACCAAAGAGCAGGGCATGAACATCGCCCGTAATATCGCGATGCTGGCGGATCTGCCCCGTGAAGTGGCAGCACAGACTGTTAACCGCCTGTGTGGCTCTTCCATGCAGGCGCTGCATACTGCGGCCATGGGCATCGCTACCGGTAATGGTGATGTGTTTGTGGTTGGCGGTGTAGAGCACATGGGCCACGTAAAAATGGATCATGGCATCGACCTGAACCCGGAAGGTTCCAAGCATTACGCGAAAGCGTCCAACATGATGGGCCTGACAGCTGAAATGCTGGGCCGTATGCATGGCATTAACCGTCAGCAGCAGGATGAATTCGCGCTGCGTTCCCACAAGAAGGCCTGGGAAGCGACCGTAGAAGGTCGCTGGAAGAATGAAATCGTAGCCATCGAAGGTCATGATGCCAACGGCTTCAAGGTGAAGTGCGAGATCGATGAGGTTATCCGTCAAGACGCCACTCTGGATGCATTGAGTAGCCTTAAGCCGGTCTTTGACCCGAAAGTCGGTACTGTGACTGCAGGGTCTTCTTCAGCGCTGTCTGACGGCGCTGCTGCACTGCTGGTAATGTCTGCGGAGCGCGCACAGGCGGCAGGATTGAATATCCGCGCCAAGATTCGTTCCATGGCTGTGGCGGGCTGTGAAGCGGCGATCATGGGTTATGGTCCCGTGCCGGCTACCAAGAAAGCATTGAAGCGCGCTGGTTTGTCCATTGAGGATATTGATTATTTTGAGCTGAATGAAGCGTTTGCGGCGCAGGCATTGCCCGTTGCCAAAGATCTCAAGCTGCTCGATAAGATTGATGATCGTGTCAACCTCAATGGTGGTGCGATTGCATTGGGCCATCCGCTGGGCTGTTCCGGTGCGCGGATCACTGGCACCCTCCTGAACGTGCTTGAGTGGAAAGACGGCACCCTGGGACTCGCGACCATGTGTATCGGCCTGGGGCAAGGCATTGCTACGGTGATCGAGCGCGTATAAGTCGTTGTCCAAAAGTGTGAAATAAATCAGACCCCGGTAACCTTTTGCCGGGGTCTGTTGTTTTTACCCTGACAAATAGAGTAGAGTTTTCCGCCGAAAAAGATCGCTGTCCGTGGGGACGATTGATTGTCTCATTGTTCTGGAAAACGCTATCCATTCAGCTGTCTGGCATGACAGCAAGTGACGGGGGATGGTTGTGTTGTCAGTGTTTCAATCCGTACTGTTATTGGCGTATCTCGCATTGATTCACTAGATTCGGTTTTAACAGTGTTTGCATTCGTACGGTGAAGAAGGTATCCCTTAATTGATTTGGCAGGGTAGCTTTTGGGGCTGGTTTGTTGGTAAAACAGATAAAACGCTTTTGAATCAGTCACCTGGCTCGCTTTCTTGACCCGGCGTATGTTAAACCTTATATATTGACGCGATCTGCATAGCTCCCCTGTCCCGATCTGAACCGTGAGGCAGGAACCCGCAACAGGATGTGAAAAACAGTATGGGTAAATCACTGGTCATTGTGGAGTCGCCCGCCAAGGCGAAAACCATCAACAAGTACCTGGGAAAAGACTTTATCGTCAAGTCCAGTGTCGGCCATATCAGGGATCTTCCGGTCAGCGGCAGTGGTTCTCGCACGCCTGTTGATCCGAAAGCGCGGGCGAAGGCAGCGGCTGAAACCCGCAAAATGACACCTGAGCAGAAAGAAAAGCATAAGAAGAAGAAAGCGCGTGAGCAGCTGATCGGCCGGATGGGTATTGATCCTGAAAACGGCTGGGATGCGCACTACGAAGTACTGCCGGGCAAAGAAAAAGTGGTCGATGAACTGCGTCGTTTGGCCCAGGCCGCTGAAACCGTTTATCTCGCAACGGATTTGGATCGCGAGGGAGAGGCCATTGCGTGGCACCTACAGGAAACCATCGGTCCTGATGTAGCCGACTATCGTCGTGTCACATTCAATGAAATTACAAAGAGTGCGATTAATGAGGCTTTCCAGAGCCCCGGTCGTCTGAATATAGATCGCGTCAATGCGCAACAGGCACGGCGTTTTCTTGATCGTGTCGTGGGCTACATGGTTTCACCATTGCTTTGGGCCAAAATAGCTCGAGGTCTTTCTGCTGGGCGTGTTCAGTCAGTTGCCGTCCGCTTGATTGTTGAGCGCGAACGCGAAATCAGAAAGTTCGTACCTGAAGAGTTCTGGGAAGTGTATGCGGATCTTGCCACGGGTAGTGGTGACGCGGCACGATTCCAGGTCACCAAAGAAAATGGTGAAAATTTCCGTCCTGTAAGCAAATCGCAAACCGATGCTGCGCTCGCTTTATTGAAGTCTGCGGGTTATGCGGTACGTGCGCGGGACGACAAGCCGACGACTACTAAAGCGCCGGCGCCATTTATCACTTCTACTCTTCAGCAGGCCGCCAGTACGCGGCTGGGATTCAGTGTCAAGAAGACTATGACCTTGGCGCAGCGTCTCTATGAGGCGGGGCATATTACGTATATGCGAACCGACTCAATTAATTTGAGTGCTGAGGCAGTGGCATCTGCGCGTGATTATATTAATGGTCGTTTTGGGGATGATTATCTGCCCGATCAGCCCAATATCTATTCCAGTAAGGATGGTGCACAGGAAGCTCACGAAGCAATACGGCCTTCTGATGTTGAAGCCTCACCGGGTACCTTGTCCGGACTGGAGAAAGATGCAGAACGTTTGTATGACTTAATCTGGCGGCAGTTTGTTGCCTGTCAGATGGTGCCTGCACGGTATTTGAGTACCAGTATCACTGTTGAGGCAGGACAGTTCGAACTGAAAACCAAGGGACGTACGCTGAAATTTGATGGTTTCACCCGGGTTCTTCCTCCACTGTCCAAGAAAGGTGAAGACGTAATTTTGCCGGATATCCAGCCTCAGCAGAGGCTGAACCTTAATAAGCTGGATCCTCGTCAGCTGTTTACTCGTCCTCCTGCACGCTTTTCTGAGGCAGCGCTGGTCAGGGAATTAGAGAAGAGGGGTATTGGCCGTCCATCGACCTATGCGTCGATTATTTCAACGATTCAGGATCGTGGTTACGTATCACTGAAGAATCGACGGTTTTATGCAGAAAAAATTGGCGATATAGTCACAGACCGTCTGGTAGAAAACTTCCATGATCTTCTGGACTACAGCTTCACAGCGAAAATGGAAGAGAGTCTGGATGAAGTGGCGGAATCCCAAAAAGAATGGAAGCAGCTGCTTGATGCCTTCTACGCAGAATTCAAGCAGAAGCTGGAACAGGCTGAGCAGACCGATGGAGGTATGCGCGCTAACGAGCCGGTACTGACAGCCATTGAATGTCCGGCCTGCGGTCGTCATATGCAGATCCGTACAGCAAGTACAGGTGTATTTCTGGGATGTTCTGGTTACACCTTGCCGCCGAAAGAACGCTGCAAGACTACGATCAATCTGGTGCCAGGTGAAGAAGCTATCAATGCTGATGACGAGAACGCAGAAGTGAATGCGCTCCGTGCCAAGCATCGATGTGGCAAGTGTGGCACCGCGATGGACAGCTACCTTATTGATGAACAGCGCAAGCTGCATATCTGTGGTAATAACCCGGATTGTGACGGCTATGAAATTGAAAAGGGACAGTTCAAGATCAAGGGTTATGAAGGCCCAACGCTGGAATGTGATAAGTGCGGTTCTGAAATGCAGCTGAAGAGCGGCCGGTTTGGTAAGTATTTTGGTTGTACCAACAGTGAGTGCAGCAATACTCGAAAATTACTGAAAAACGGTCAGCCAGCGCCGCCGAAAATGGATCCTGTGCCCATGCCGGAGCTGCGTTGTATCAAGGTGGATGATACCTACATTCTGCGTGATGGCGCGTCGGGCCTCTTTCTGGCGGCAAGCCAGTTTCCGAAAAACCGGGAAACCCGTGCTCCGCTTGTGAGTGAATTGATTCCTCACCGCAAGGCGATTGACAGCAAGTACCATTTTCTTCTGGATGCACCTGCTACTGATCCTGATGGTAATCCCAGTATTATCCGGTTTAGCCGTAAGACCGGTCAGCAATATATCATGACAGAAGTGGATGGCAAATCGACAGGTTGGCAGGCACATTATGAAGATGGTCGCTGGCAGGAAAAGCAAATCAAGAAGAAAAAACAGGCATGAAGCAGTCCGTGCGGGCCAGAACCAATCAGAAATTGTATATGGCTCGTCTCAATCTTGATCGCTGGGAGTCTTTGCTGACCAGCAATGCCTTGCCTGTTGAGGGTGAGGCATTCCGGGAAAGCTTCCTGTTTCATGCCGTTGGCGGTTATCGATCACTTTTGGCGGAAATGCTGGATGCTGCAGATATTGATGCCAGCGCCGAAACCGCCAATCAGGCAGCCGTAGTGGCTGAGAAATACGGTAAAACAGTGGCGGAATTGTCCGCACTGTTTCAACTTGAAGAAACTCAGGAAAGTTGGTTGTCGGCATTGTTGGTGAAATGGGATGGCTGCTGGCTACCTTCAGCTACAGGCATGGTTGAAAGTACACCTGTTGAATATATTCCCCTAAGGGATCACAGTAGTCATATAGTTAAATTTACCGATGCACCTGAAAGCTACCGAATGATTTACGAGTCATTGAAAGCAATGATTACCTGGGTCCGATCGCAAATGGTTGAATGGTGATGGCCTGCGGCAGTATGCTTTTTCGATTAAGCGTCAAGCCGACCATTCCCTAGCCGTACAATCAGGAAAGCAGTGTAGATGTCAGATGATTATGTGTTAGAGATTGTTGAGATTTCCGAGGGGGAGATTGTTTTAAGAACCCGCCATGATCACAAAACACTGTTAACCATGAAGTTTTCCTCAGATGTACTGGAATACCTGGATAACCGCTACCTGGATGTCGCCAAAGTCATGCTGAATGCCGGAATGCAGGCTGCAACCGGGGTCGATGAAGCAGAGGCGTCTCTGTTCATCGGGCGCAGACTGCACTGAGCAATTCAGGTAATGCGGGTTGTTGGGTGGCAGCTCGACGACCGCGAATCGCCAATGCATCCGATCTTCCCGAAATAGCGGCCTGTTCTAGCTTTTCAAGACCTTGCTCAGAGAGATCGTTTATCCAAGCTACGACCGTATGACTGTTGCCGCTACGCAATGCGCGACAGGCGAGATTTAGCGCCTGTTCAGGCGTATCAGCTGTCAGCATGAGCAGCTTGTTGGTATTCAGGTCGGCGTTTTTAAGCCAATGACTGATCTCACTGGTAAAGGCCGATGATGCAATCAAGGTAAGCCAGCGGTCATCGTGGTTACGTGTCAGTTGTGACAGGATAGGTGTGATCAGGCAGATGCTGAGGCTGCTGAAGGCAGGGGCAATGACTTCATTGACATGACCATACGGACGATCTTGCTGATAGCCGTCCTGGTTCATGTCGGATGATTGAGGGAGTCCGATTTCGTGCGGATGAAGCGTTTGTGGTTGAATCATCGAATACATCATCAGTCTCTCCAAAAAGCCCTGGTTTATCTTGCTAAAACTGTTTTATTGATCATCCGTATGCCTTAGTGGCGAATAACTCCGACACTCAGCCCTTCTATGGTGAGGTGGTCGGTTTTTAAATCGACTTCGATGGTGTTGAATTCCTCGTTTTCCGGGTGAAGCAAGACTTTGGCACCTTTTTTCTCAAACCGTTTTACAGTGACTTCATCATCGATACGGGCTACGACGATCTGGCCATTGTGAATATCAGATGTGCGATGGACTGCCAGCAGGTCACCATCCATGATACCGATGTCTTTCATACTCATACCCTTAACCCGCAGGAGGTAGTCGGCCTTTGGGTGGAAAAACTCCGGGTTGACCTTGCAGTGGTCTTCAATGTGTTCCTGCGCAAGGATCGGCATACCGGCTGCAACCTGGCCAATAATGGGTAAGCCTTCTGCTTCATGTCGATTGTCATCAGGGATGCGGATTCCCCGGGAAGCACCGGAAATGATTTCAATGGCACCTTTACGGGCCAGCGCGCGTAAGTGTTCTTCTGCGGCATTCGGGGAGCGGAATCCCAGCTCTTTGGCGATTTCAGCGCGCGTCGGGGGAAAGCCGGTGACTTCGATATGGGATTTTATGAGAGCCAGAATTTCTGCCTGACGGGGTGTGAGCTTAATCATGGCGCTACCTATTCTGTCGTTATATACAGTAACTGTGATTATATACAGTTGTTTTGTGGCTGCAATAAAAATGTTATCGGTAGGTTGTAGTGATCAGCCGTTTTCGTAGAAGAAAACAGTCCGAACAGAGATGATCTGTTATTAGGGTGTGTAATTTTGTACCCAGACATAAGGAATGAGATAGAAGGGAGTGGGCGGGTATATCTGCATGATCGTGGGTATAAATGGGTGAAAACCCAGTAACTGCAAGGGGTTGCAGACGACTGGCGTAGTCCAGATACACGATACTAAATGAGTGCGTATTCTGGCACAACTTGAACACCGATTCTGGTAACTCTTGAACACCCATTCTGGTAAGTCTTGAACACTGATTCTGGT
>NZ_BAABFL010000015.1:0-891 GCF_039540975.1 Kistimonas scapharcae | reverse complement strand
GAGGGGCCGATAGGCATACCGATCGGCAACTTGCTCAGCCAGATTTACGCGCTCATTTACCTGAATCCTCTGGACCACTTTATCAAGCGGGAGCTGAAGGTTAAGTATTACCTTCGCTATGTGGATGACTTTATTCTGATCGGCCTGAGCCGTGACCAGTGCCTTGATTATCGTCAACGAATCATTCAATGGCTGGATACAGAGCTTGCAATGACGCTCTCAAAATCCACTATCCAGAAAGTAAAACACGGTTTGAACTTTGTTGGTTACAGGACTTGGCGCAGCAAGAAGTTTATCCGCAAGCATTCGCTGTACAAGTTCAAGCAGTCGGCCAAGAAAGATAAATTGGAAAGCTGTATCTCCATTCTTGGACATGCCCGACAAACCGCCTCGCTCACCCACTTACTCAACTATGCCAGAGAGATAAACCATGGTCTCTATTGTTCGCTACCGCAAACATATCACCGCTTACACCATCATCGAATTGCACCAGGCTGAGAATGAAAACGGCGATCGACTGACTACAGAACTGGCGACACTGGATAATGGTTTTACTTATGTCGCCGTACCTGAAGGCGTAGTGCTGCCCATTCAGCCCGAGGAGATCAAACCGGAAGACGTAGTGCTGACCGACGAGCTACGAGAGCAGATCAAACGGGAAAGCCCGCACGTCAGGCTGATTAATGCGAGAGTGGTGGAAAAGATCAGGCAGCGATACACCGCCGACGATGAACGCAAATACACCGCCGACACGATTAATAATGCAGTTTATGGTGAGCCTTTGAGTGCTACGCAGACAACAAAGCGGGATGCCTATATAAATTATCGAAACGAGTGCGTACGCTGGGGTAGAGAACAGAAATCTCTGCTTGGGTTGTAAGTTATGACCCC
>NZ_BAABFL010000014.1:0-3625 GCF_039540975.1 Kistimonas scapharcae | reverse complement strand
GAGGCCGACCGCTCCACCGCCGAGGCGAGCAAGGCGGCACAGAATAACCAGTCATCTGCCAATCATGCCGACCGGTCCGAAGCTGCAGCCGCTCAGGCAGAGGCAATTGTCTACAGCGGTGAAGCCAGCACTACGCCGGCCGAGGGCAAAATACCCATCGGTAAAAAAGGCGGGTTTATTGATATCGGATGGATTGACCCGCACTATGCCAGCGCAGCGCCGAACTTTATCGGCAGGACTGGAGGTGCAGGTTTTGGGGTTGGTATCTGTCCTGAATTGCCTGTTGGCTTCTCACCTTTGCCCGGCACGACATCACCCACCAGTGACGACTACGGCAACTATCGCTACACCGATGGCTCTATCATGTGCTGGGTACCACTGTTCTACTACCGGATCACCGGCAACAGTATTGAGATTGCAGCGGAATCAGATTACGAAACCAGAGCCGCAGCCGAGGCTGACAATTTCGCATTACACCGGGCTTTTATTGATGGCGGTCAGGTGCAACGTGGGCTCTTTGTCGATAAGTACATGGTCTCCGCCAACAATGGCACAGCATCGAGCATCAAAGACGGGCTGCCAATGTCCAGCAGCGGCTCACATAATCCTTATTCTCAAGTAGTCGCACCCAACAACTATGGCGGCAGTGTCGAAGTCTGCAAAACCCGTGGTGATGTATTCTTTCCGGCAAGCCGGTTTATCCATTCAGCGTTAGCATTGCTCTCACTGGCTCACGGTCAGGGCGCAACCAATGACGCCTACTGTGCATGGTTCGATGCGGCGGGCGTCAAGAACTACCCGAAAGGTTGTAACAACAACGCGCTTGGCGACACGGATGATAATACCGTCAGCTATGTGTCAGACGGTTACAGCAATTGCGGCAAAACCGGCTCAGGCTCACCGTTCGCAAAAACGACACACAACGGGCAAGCGTGCGGCATTGCCGACCTGAACGGCCTGATGTATGAGGTGGCAATTGGTATCACTCGCCCTGGCACCAGCTCAGGCGATGCGGCTGAAAACAACGGCGGTGACTTCTGGTGCCTGAAAGAGTCGGTAGCAATGGCCAGCCTGACCAGCGGCTGGAATACACCTACAGACGCATGGGGCGATATTAACCACGTAGCCACGCTTTATGACGTAGTGGCACTGCCTCACATTGAGCATATTTCCAACTGGGTACGGTTCGGCAATAACGAGAATCCGGTGTTATCAGCGGAGACTTCTGGAAATGGCTGGATGACGACCGGACTCGGCATCTTCCAGCCGGACGGAGGCTCTTCTGGCGGCACCAACCAGTTTGGTCGTGACGGGTTATACAGCTATCACCGCGCCAACCTTTGCCTCCTCTCCGGCGGCTACTGGAGCAATGGTTCGAATGCGGGTGTGTGGTTCGCGGCTCTCAGCAGCTCTCGCCACAGCTCGGCCGACCATGTTGGGTGCCGGGCCGCCTGTTATTTGTCTTAAGGCGCGGTAGCGCCGGTAAACCCCATGTCGATACACTCCGAGGCAGAGCTGCATAGAAAATATGTGGCCTTTGCCAAATTGCTCAATATCTACCTGAACCACTTCCCGAAACACGAGAAGTACGCGCTATCCCAGCGCATCAGGGATACCGCCTATGAAGTCTATGATTTAATCACCGAGGCTCAGAAGCGGTATCACAAAAAGACCACTCTCACCAATCTGGATATACGTCACCAGCAGCTCAGGATGCAACTCAACCTGGCTAATGAGCTGGAGTATTACCAGTTTAAGGACGGACGACGATACCCCGACAATCCGGCAGAGGTAGCCGCTAAACGCTACCTTGCGATCAGTCGTCACGTTGATGAGCTTGGCAGAATGATCGGCGGTTGGCTGCAATCTGAAAAGGCGAAGCAACCAGCCACCGATTAAGCAGGAAAGGGCAGCGCCTCAATATGCTTTGCCTCCAATCCGGCGGCAACTGGAACAATGGTTCGAATGCAGGTGTGTGGTACGCGAATCTCAACAACTATCGCCACAACTCGAACAACAATGTTGGGTGCCGGGCCGACTGTGAAACACTTCCTCATATTCCTGACGGAAATAGTGGAGCACAGGGATGCGCTGTCCTGCGTTACGCGAACTCAACCGATAAAATCTTTTCAGTAGCTTTGCTGATTCATCAGAAAGTCGACCATCAGGTTTTATTGCCATGAAACGAATCGGCCATTTGTTTGAGCAGGCGTTTAGTCGTGACAATCTCTATCACGCCTATCTGGACGCCAGAAAGGGAAAGCGAAATAAAAGAGCGTGCTTCCAGTTCGAGTTATCACTGGGGTTTCATCTGGAAAAGATTTACCAGGAATTATGGACAGACCGATACCGACCCAAGCCCTATTTTAAATTCATCATCTACGAGCCGAAAGAGCGGACTATCTACGCACCGTCGTTTCGTGATGTGGTGGTGCAGCACGCCATCTATCGGATTATCTACTCGATATTCGATAAGACGTTTATCAGCACCAGCTTTGCCTGCCGTGTTGGGTACGGAACGCACAAAGCCAGTGCAGCCGCTCAGCGAATGTTGCGGCAGTGCAAACCGGACGATTACACGCTGAAACTGGATTTACGGAAATTCTTTTATCGGATAGACCGGGCGATTCTGGAAAAGCAGATCCGGCAAAAGCTTAAGGATGAGCGGCTCATCAGGATCATGATGCAGTTTGCTGACTATGAGGGGCCGATAGGCATACCGATCGGCAACTTGCTCAGCCAGATTTACGCGCTCATTTACCTGAATCCTCTGGACCACTTTATTAAGCGGGAATTAAAAGTTAAGCATTACCTTCGCTATGTGGATGACTTTATTCTGNATTACCTTCGCTATGTGGATGACTTTATTCTGATCGGCCTGAGCCGTGACCAGTGCCTTGATTATCGTCAACGAATCATTCAATGGCTGGATACAGAGCTTGCAATGACGCTCTCAAAATCCACTATCCAGAAAGTAAAACACGGTTTGAACTTTGTTGGTTACAGGACTTGGCGCAGCAAGAAGTTTATCCGCAAGCATTCGCTGTACAAGTTCAAGCAGTCGGCCAAGAAAGATAAATTGGAAAGCTGTATCTCCATTCTTGGACATGCCCGACAAACCGCCTCGCTCACCCACTTACTCAACTATGCCAGAGAGATAAACCATGGTCTCTATTGTTCGCTACCGCAAACATATCACCGCTTACACCATCATCGAATTGCACCAGGCTGAGAATGAAAACGGCGATCGACTGACTACAGAACTGGCGACACTGGATAATGGTTTTACTTATGTCGCCGTACCTGAAGGCGTAGTGCTGCCCATTCAGCCCGAGGAGATCAAACCGGAAGACGTAGTGCTGACCGACGAGCTACGAGAGCAGATCAAACGGGAAAGCCCGCACGTCAGGCTGATTAATGCGAGAGTGGTGGAAAAGATCAGGCAGCGATACACCGCCGACGATGAACGCAAATACACCGCCGACACGATTAATAATGCAGTTTATGGTGAGCCTTTGAGTGCTACGCAGACAACAAAGCGGGATGCCTATATAAATTATCGAAACGAGTGCGTACGCTGGGGTAGAGAACAGAAATCTCTGCTTGGGTTGTAAGTTATGACCCC
>NZ_BAABFL010000013.1:0-21234 GCF_039540975.1 Kistimonas scapharcae | reverse complement strand
CGCTCCTCGATCTCCTGCTGAACCGGCACCACCCGAACACTGTCGCCTTCATGCGCCACCGCCTCACGGTTGGCAACAGCCTGGTCTACCTTATCCGGCGTAACCGCCTGCGAATGGAGAATGTTGCCGCCCGAATCCTGATGCTGAACTGCCTGCACCTGATCAGGCGTAACAACTCCTGATTCAATGTCTGCAGCGATCTCGGTCTTGGATTGTTCATAACCACGCAACCACTTGTTGGCTTCCTCCGGGTCTTGGTTGTACCGCTGCTGGTACTCGGCCAGTGTCGCCTCATCACGGGTAAAAGCAGTTTCGCTGCCCATGTCCAGCGACACAATACCATCCTGCTCCGCCACATCCCGCAGCTCGCCCAGCTCCTGTTGCTCATTGCTGAACACAATGCCCGGTTCGCCGGTCTGCATGAAACGGCCATACTGCGCCCAGACATCATTGGTCGGTTCCGGTGCCGTAGGCTGCTTGGCCGGTGACTGCGTTACTTCGGCTTGTTGCGGTTGCGGCGCTGGCGCTTGTTGTTCCGTTTCCGGTACGGGTTGTGCTGCTCGCGCCCGACCCACTTCGCCAGTGTCGGGCTGGTTATTACCAGTATCTTGTCCTGCAAGTTCATCTCCAACTGCATCCAGTTCCTTTAACGCTTTCTCGAATTCCCTTTGCGAAAGATTGGAAACCGCATCGCCGCCCAGACTGCCAGCACCACCCAGAGTGCCACCAACAACAAAGGCTTTAAGAGCCGCATCAATGTATTCACGTTGCGCGTCCTCGCTCCACCAGTCCTTGCCGCCGAGCATGTCAGCCGATGCCTTGTCAGCAACGGTCTGGAGGACTTCGGTCATACTCTCCAGCGAACCACCGGCTGCGGCCATGCCAGTGGCGTTCATCAACATCTGCTTGAGGTCTTTCGGGCCAGCACCGGCAGCACGGGCCTTCTTGAACACCATGTCGATGCCCAGTTTGATCGGCGCATATTCAAGGCCAGCCTTCGCCATACCCACGGCCAGTGCAGTACCGGGAGCGTCAATGCCCTGCTCCAGATATTCGAGTTGGGTTTCACCGGCTGTCTGGCCATAGATGCCTGCCACCGCGCCTCGGGTGGACATCTTCTTCATCAACTGCCCGTAAGCAGCCTCACCCAACTGGCGCTTGAAGAACTTGCCCACTGCCGCACGACCGGCCATGGATGCAGCCACCGAGGTACCGCCAGTCCCCACGGCAAAGCCGAGGTCTACCAGCAGTTGCGGTGCCTGTTCACCAATCGCTTCAAGGATGTAGGTACCAGCGTCCGCCAGTGACTCCACATCTTCATAGCTCTGGATTTCAGGCGGGTTGACTGCCGCTTCCCGCAAGTTGCGCTCGATCCCTTCCAGTCCCCAGTCAGCGATGACATCGGAACCGAACAACTCACCAATGGCATTACCGGCTGCATAAAGCATGGCCTGTGACTGGTTGCCGCCACGGGCAAACGCTCCCGCGAAGGTACCGCTGCGGTCGGAGTATTTAACACCCTGATTCTGTTTCGAGAGGTAAAGCTGGTCGGAATAATCCTGCTCTTGCTGTGAAGGGTTTTCTGTATTCAGATTCGCTTCGTACTGGGCATCGCGGTAGTAGTTGGTTTTATCGAAGGCTGGAAATGCCAAGCCCTGGCGGACACCTTCTTCAGCAATATCGTTGCCGTCAGCGTCATAGAAACGGGCGATAGGGCGACCATATTTACCTGTCTCACCCGTAGGCTCGACTTTCAAACCGCGCTCGTTGGCGATTTTATGCAGGAATTTCTTGGCTTCAACACCACCGAGTTGCGAGGTTTCACCTTTCCATGGTTTCGCGGTTTCAGGGGCATCCACACCGGCAAGACGAAACGACTCGCCGGTTTCAAGATTCTTGACCGTATCAAAATCCAGAATCTGCCACTTGGCGTCATCGGTATAGAGGCTGGACTGAGGAGGATTGCGGTCAATGAAATCAATATCAGCAGGGCTAATATCACTGGACGAACGACGCTGCGGGGGATTCCGTTCAATGAAATCCAGATCAAACTTGTCTGCCATCACCTGTCCTTGGCGTTGTCTAAATCATTATTATACTCTTTTCGCGCTCTCTCGGCCAAAGCCTTGATCGCGGCGCTGGTTGTTCCGTAGTTCTCAAGATACTGCTGTTGCTGGGCTTCCGGCATCGACAGCCACTGGTCGGCTGCAAAAATCTGTGAAGGGATGACGGACTTGTGCAACTGGCCTCGGGTGTCTGATCGCTCGGTGCCGAAGCCGAGGAAACCACCTTCTTCCCTGTTGTTCAGGCGCATCATCAGCCGGAGCGATTCACCTACTCGGGTACGCTGCACATCATTCATCCTGCGGTAATCGGTTTCGATACCGGCAGTCGCCAGCATCGCCTTACCCTTTGCCAGTGAATCCAGAATATTCAGTTTGGCATCTGCTTTGTTGTTGAACCCGTAGCGAGGTAAAGAGTCTTCATCAAAACTATCCGCGAGCAGATCAAAATACTCGTTGTTGTCCTTGGCACGTTTATCCGCCTGCGCCCGTTGGTCTTTTGCCAGACCGTCACGGTACTTCAGCCATGCCAGGGTATCCTTTGCCGTGTCCGCCCCGACACCATTGGCCTTGAGATTCTGGTAAATCTGCTGGATGGTGCTGTCGTTATAGGCGTCTTTACCACCGGCCTGCATCGCACGGGTCATAAACAGTGCCGCCTTGACATCGTTGCCGGTAGTCTTGTGGGAAATCATGGCCCCCAGCATCTTGTCGGACTTGGGCACCATGACGGTCTTGCCGGATTCCGTGGTGACTTCCTTAACCTTGTCGATGGCTTCCTGTGGCTGTTCAGCCATTTTTTCGGGTGTGCCTTTGAATCCTGCCAAGAAGTCATCAGCGGCTTCACCTACTGCCTTACCGACTGCCTTCACTGGGGCCGTTACTGTCTCTTTCATGTTACCTACAGCATTACGTAAACCAGAACCCAACTTTTTGGCAACGCTACCACTGGCTTCCCTTGACCCGTCAATAACATCGCCAACAAAACGCTGACCGGGCATCGTATATCTGGTTGCTGTATCTAGCGCACTGCCCATTTTTTGCATCAGCCCGACCTTGCCAGCGAACTCCCCGATTTCTTCTTTCGCGGTATAGGCCAGCTTCTTCACTTCATCTACAGTCGGCAACTCACCATTGACACCTGCACCAGCGATGTTGGAATGAACAAGCTGGCTGTATGCCCCTGCCTTACCCTTCGGGCGATCCTTCGGAATACTGCCGGGGTTCAACAGGTACTTTTGTGTCTGGGCTGCGTCACGAGCCAGTCCGCCCTGAACCATTCCCAGTGCACTTTGCTTGTTATCGGGTGTTGGTTCAGTTGTGGCCGGTGTGCCCAACAACCGTTCAGCGTCCGCCTTCTCGTCCGCCTGCATCGCTTCAGCCAGCGGGATGCCGGTCTTCTCGGTCAGCTCCTGCGACAACTGCTGCACCTGCTGCATCTGTTCCGGGCTGGCTTCACCGCCAGTCCTGGCATCACGGACAGCCACCTTCCCCTCACGGGTCACACGGGCTTCCACCCCGATAGACGACAGAAGGTCAGGCAATCCGTTCTTGATGTTATAGGCCGCAATTCTTTTCTGGGTAAAACCGACAGGCAGGGACTGGAGCAGCTTGTCGCCGTCGTAGGCATCATAACCACCGTCGCCACGACGTTTCATCTTCAGGTTCTTGATGCTATCCCCGAGATGGAGCTGCGCCGCCGCCTCAACCAGCGGTGCCGCCTTATCAGTCTTCCAGAATTCTTCCGGACGGCTGATCTCGCCTGCCTCCATGGACACCAGCGCCTGCTCCTGAGCCTTGAGTGTCAGGTTCTGCCACTGCTCAAGGTTACGCTTGCGCCGCTCCTCGGTCTGCTTATCCGAGTACATCTCCTGCGCCAGACGCACACGGTCTTCATCAAGGTCGGTCTTGCGCTGGCCCAGCTTGTAATTCTGGTCGAACTGGCGCTTCTGCTCATCGAGGGTATCCCGTCTGAGTTTGTAGTCCATGATGTCCTTGGCGGTGCTGGTCGCCCTGCCGAGGCCGTTGTTAAGCTGTACCCAGTTCATAATGGTTCCTTACATGAATGCGACCGCAGCCAAGGCACCCAGTTGGAGCATCTGGCTGTAGGACTGGTATTTCGCCGCCTTGTTCTGGGCGTCGATACTCTCGTTGGTCATGTCACGCTGGTTCTTGGCATTGGCCGCAGTATTCATGTTGCTGACCCCTGACTGGGCAATTCCCCGCCCGACGTTGATCATCTGGTCCTGCATCGCCATGTTACGCTCGTACTGGTTGGTCTGCGCATTATTCACCACGTTGGTGTAGTTCAATGCCCTGGCACCTGCGGTANGTGTAGTTCAATGCCCTGGCACCTGCGGTACGATTCGCCAACTCCTGCTGTTCAGCAGGGTTGTACGATAAGCCGAAGCGGGATGCCATGCGTTGGCTCTGACCCTGCATGGCGTCAAAGTCTGCGTTGGCGTTCGCCTTGGCCGTGTCCACCATTTCGGTAGAGTTGATCGACGCAATCATCTCCCTGTTCACAGGGCGATACATGGAGTCGTATTCTTTCTTTTGCGCCTCGTAAACCGCCGCGAGGTCCTGCTCCGGATTGCCGGTATAAGTCAGTCTGGTCACATCCCTATCCCGTAATGTTTCTTGCCATTGCTCATGGTGCCTGTGCTGTATCGGGGATCAGGCGATGCCTTAAACGCACCGGAGGCATAGAGTCCTACGCCGGTACCCACCACATCCATGATCGCCTGGGTCTTTGCATTACTCACCATGATGTCATTCTGGACATCGTTAATAGACGACTGGAGCTGCCTGTTTACCTGCGAGGACAGAATACCGTCGTTGGACTTGGTGACATCCTGCCCGGTCTGGATCACACCCAGTTTCTTCTGGTCGTTGACCGCCTGATTCGCCTGTAACGCTGCATTCATCCCCTGACTATTGGCGGCAGACGCCACATTCGCTGTATTCCCGAGCGCGAACGCACTGCCTGTATTCGCAGCCGCCTGATACGCAAGCCCTGTTTGTTGGGCCAGATCAGCAGACGCTCGGCCTTGCAGCATGTTCGTGTGATCGCGGCTCGCATCAGTGATGGCGTCCTGTTCAAGCTGCACATAACCGTCGTCCTGCCGCTCATTCCATTTGTCTACGCCTTCACGCCCCGCCAGCACTTCACTCTGACTGGGTTTGACCTCCGGTGTATCACCGCCGCCGCCACACATCAGATTTTTCTCCGTAACAGTGAACCGAAACGATGGAAACCGTGCTTCTCCAGCGAGGCCACCGTCCGGTCTTCATTCACCCCTGTGGTCACCCCGAGGTAAGCACATTTCGCCCCCTGCTTATGCGCCCACTTCAGATAGGCATTAACCAGCAGCTCCAGATATTTCTTGCCACGATACTCTGGCTCGATGAAGAAGGCGGACTCCTGCGCCACCACATCATGGCCGAAGTAGATGTAAGTGCTGTAAGCCAGCAACACCCCTACGATTTCACCCTCAACTTCCAGCAGAAAGCCTGCATAAGTGTCGCTACTAACATGGCGAGCAACGAAGTCGGTAGCCCGGTCAAAGTTGAAGTCATATTCAGCGTACCTGCTCTCGTTCCGCAAGCTGTGGCCCATCTCAACGACACGACGGACATCAGCCACTTCCATGCGTCTAATAACCGCCATATTTGACCGACTCCCGCTTCGCATAATTGTCACCCCGCGCACGACCCTTGATCCGCGAGATCATTTCCGCAAAGGCCGCACCGTAAACCATCGCCTGCTGCGGGTTGCTCCATGGCTGGTTCTGCATCCCCAGGATTCGGGACAGGGCACCGGCAATCAGCGTCTCGTAATACTGGTCTGCAAAGTCATCATCAACGCCTTCCGCCCGTTGGGTCGGTGCCAGCGCCAGTGTCGCCTGAACCGTCAGGGCTTCAGTCTTCTCCGGCGTCGGTACGATTCGGGCTGACCGCTGACTCATCTGGTAAAACGCCTGCGGTGTGCCCACTTCCTGCTGCCAGCCCGGTGCGCGACTGTCGAGCATCATTTCCGAGGTCGGTTTTAGTGCCGAGGACCGGTACGACAACACATGAATCTTTGCCAGTCGGGTATGCTCCGGCAGGCTGAATTCCAACTCCGGCAGATTGGCGACAGGTGTCAACGGATCAGGCCGGTGGATGTAGGCTTCCGCTTCATCACAGAACTGGATGGTGGCGTTCTTGATCGCCCGTTTCGCAACAGGGTTTGGACAACCCACCGCCTCTGGCAAAATATCAGGCAGAAACTCAGTCCATAGCATTACTGGGTCACTCCTGTGTTGGGGCTGATCACATATTCAATGTTGCGTTTTACGCCCAGCGCCTCTGAAAACTTGGTGTAAAAAACTTCAGCCCTGGCACGGTTTTCAGGATTATCCCCATCCTCGGACAGTGCGCGGTAACACACATAATCAGTGAGAACCGGCGCGTAAATGTCGTCTATCGTAATGGGATCAGCCATGGATGACGGAAGTGCCGGGTTCTTAGCGAATACCAGCCGTATGTGGTGCGGCGATGCAGGTTGAGGCGGGTATATGTCGAAGTGGGTCGGGTCATCTTCGTCAAATACATAATGCTCAACCGTGGTGCTGGGAGTACTGAAATGCCAGTTGGGGTCAGCGTTATCCAGCGTATCCCGACTGACGATAGTGATGGTCGGACCGGGTGTTTGCCCGTCCGCACCCATGTTGTTGATTGCCCGTACCAGGCTTACGCCGCCAGCAGGCAATTCCTGTCGTGTGCCTTCTGCCAGTAACACCGCTTCATTGACGGTATTGACGTTGGGCTTGAGCAGCACCGCCGCCGAGTGCGCTTCCTTGATCCAGTTCAGTAACTCGTCTGAACTGTGCTCAAAGTCGCCGTCAGGGTCCGCGTCACGCAGCAGTGCGCGAGCGTTGGTTTCGATCTCGGCACAGGTGATGGTACCCATTACTCACCCTGCTCGGCCTGAACCTTATCAAACGCCGCTTCGCGTTCCTCTTTGGTGTGTTCACCAAAACGCTCTTTGAGGATGCTGGCCTTGGGGCAACCGGAACCTGTCAGGACATCGCCGCCTTCGAGGATGATGGTGTGCATAACTTCAGCCAGTTCCGCCACACGATCTTCGGCAATCTCAGTCACCGGATTGTCGATGTCCTTGTCTTCACCGGCAGGCAAACAACCCTGATTCATGGCACTGAGGAAATATTCATCACGTAGGGTGCGTGTCTCTCCGGGCTGGATGAATGTCACCAGATCACCCGCGAGGGAGACTAAACGGAGTCGTTGTTCTGTAGGGTTGTTGATCGTTTTCATCGTCACTCCCTGTTATAAAAAAGGCACCGAGGCTCGCGCCCCGATGCCTACCCCCCGCAATCGGATCAGATGGCGCAATCCAGTACGCACATCCCGAAATCCTGCTCGGTCTTCTCGGCCTTGGAGGGCAGCTTGGCTTTCTCCAGTCCGAAAATCTTGCCAACCGCGATACCGTGGTTGTTGCCGTAGTCGAAGGTCTTCTCATCCCATACAGCACCGTCGTCCAGCGTACACATCGCCAGGGACTGGGCACCGCAGAGAGCTACACGACAACCGTCCACATCACCGGCAGCACCCCACTTGGCACCGTCAGCCGCACCGGAAGTGTTGTAGACGTGGTGGTACTCGTGGAGAACCATGCCATCCATCTTCACGCTGTTACCGCTGAAGATCGGGTTGCTGGAACCACGAGGCGCAGCGTGTTGCAACGCAGCCTTATAGTCCGGGTCCTGCTTGAGCTTCAAATACGCCAGCGGGTTGAGGAATACGTGGTAGAACTCCTCGCCGCCTTTTGAACGGACACCACGGATGTGGCGGTTTTTCATGTGCGCCCGAGCTGCCAGCAGTGCGTTATACGACAGCGTATCGGTCGGAGTGATCGCTGAAGTGTCACCTTCCACGATGTCAGTACCGGATACACGGAAGTGACGGGCCGCAGACGGTGCAGTGACGCGACTGGCGAACGACAGATCAGACAGCTTGTAACCGGTCGGGTTGCCAGCGGAAGTCCGGTCGGCACCCGTAGTGGTCTTGTCGTAGCTCACACCGGCCATGGTCAGGAACGCCATCTGGTCGATGATGTTCGCCAGCCAGAAACCCAGCTTGTCCTTGGCTTCAGTACGGAAGTTGATAACCGTCTTCTGGTCATTCATCCGGCCCTTGTTACGGGTCGCGTTACGAAGCTGGTCGATGAAGATTTCGGTATCGAACGCCTTCAGTGCTTCTTCATGTCCTTCCAGCTCGAAATCACCTGTGACACCTACGCCTTCCAGATCAGGCACCAACCGGATAATGGCTTTTTCGCCACGCTCGGTCTTGGTCAGTTCGGTAATGCGCTGGATCATGGAGTTCATGCCGGTACCGGCGAACTTCATAATGAAGGAGTGTTCACGGGCATGTTTCCATGCGCGTTTTGTCCATACGTTCTTCTCATTGTCGAGAAGCTGCGTAAAATCTGTTTGTGCCATTTGAAGTCATCCCTTACATTGCACGAAAAATAAAAGTCCTGATTTGTTTCCCGTGTCGTGGGATGACGAAAAAGTGCGACCATCCGGTGTCGTCCCGACCAGTATTGAGCGTCTGGTGTCGCTTGCTGGTGTGTCGCCCCATGCCTGCGAGTGCAACCTGTTAAGCGTCGGTTGATACGCCTGTACTTCTATAATAGCACTGCTAATATAGTCACTCCAGAAAACATTATGTTTTCAGGAGTTTTAATATCCCTCTGCCCATGGCAAACGCCATGGTTGCAACCTGTGCGACAACACTGTAAAGAAATACCTTGATGGTTTCAGGGGTTATCGTTCGTTCGGAGGGTTCTTTCCACCCCAGCCCGACATAAACCTTGTCCATGATGAATGCTACAGCAATCAGACCCAAGACAAACTGGTTGATAACCATAAATATCGTTAATATCCGGTCAAGGGCATCCTGAAAGGTTTTTGTTAGGTGGTAGATTTTTGCATCTTCCGGTGTTGTTATCATCTCTAAAAAAGGGTCGATCTCGCCGCCGGAATTCTGAGTAGGTTGGTCGAGGTCAACCATTTCGTAGTCATGGCTGACCTCCTTATTAGACTGCCTTGTTGTTATTTTTTCAGTCATTATTTGTATGT
Source organism: Kistimonas scapharcae (assembly GCF_039540975.1). Classification (NCBI taxonomy): domain Bacteria; kingdom Pseudomonadati; phylum Pseudomonadota; class Gammaproteobacteria; order Oceanospirillales; family Endozoicomonadaceae; genus Kistimonas; species Kistimonas scapharcae. The sequence goes on along the minus strand of NZ_BAABFL010000013.1, from coordinate 12,023 downwards.
CAAAGTGTTACATAAGTTTTATAGGTTTCAGATTTATCAGATAATATAATTTCATGGTCATCTCCTGCTTTCTTGGCCACAAGCTGGGCCAACCGCAAGGATTTCCTTATTACTTCCGCTTTTGATTTTGCTGAGAAAGTTACCTTGAGTGTTTCCAACAACTCGTCGGTTTTTTCATCAACGACAAAGCTGGTAACAGTCATTTCTTCGCCCTCCGGTTGTTTCATTCTTATATTGTTTTTATATAACTTATTGAAGCATACCAGCAACCCTGTTACCACCCCCAAAACCTATTTTTATCTGTGCTAATAATTCGGCCCCCAGAAACTACCACCGCCCTTCCATGATGTCCTCAATCCGGTACTCATCAACAGCGAAGTGACCGTCCTCTGCATCCTTCAACATACAGATGCCGCGCCAGTGCTGCCGGTTGCCCTGGTGTCCCATGTATTCCTCATCATGGAGATAGAAGGCACCGGCCACGATACCGCATAACACACGGTTCAGCGTGTATACCTTGTCATACATGAACGCCTGTTGATGCCCCTGAACAAACGACTCCTTGATCTTGTTCAGGCGGTTCTGGATGGTGCCGCCGATAGGTTTACCGGAATGGGGGTTGGCGAAATAATGGCTGAACAGTATGCCTTCGATCTGGACAGGTTCGAGGAAATCGTAGGCTTCCCAGCCATCCAGTTTCAGGTGTGAGTAATCGAGAAAACCCTGTAGCTCGGGATTGGCATTCACATGGCGGATAATCCTTTGCTCATGGTTGCCCACACAAAACACCTTGCGTGGCTTGTATACCTTTTCCTTGTTCCTGCGCTGCTTGGCCTGCAACTTGTGCAGGTCATGGAGCAACACATCCATCGCGGCGTTACCGGCAGCGATGTCCTGATAGACCCGCTTGCCTTCTGCCTTGGCTGTCCCCCGGTCATAGGCGCTCAGTGAAGGCATATCCCAGTGATCCCCGATATGAACAATCACATCCGGGCGTTTATCCACAATGAACCGGCCCAGTTGCGCCAGATGCGGCCACTCCTGCTCCGGTTTACATTGAGTATCCGCGATCAACAGTATGTTCGACGCCATGCCTTCCCCCTGAACAGACGAAAGGGCTTAAAGCCCTTTCTGTTTCCGCGACCATGCGAAGTAGTCATCAAGCTGCTTATCGCTCAACTGGTCGAATTCATCCTCCGACATATTGGCGAAATCCAGCGGCGGTGGTGATTCGATCTGGCCTTTCTCCACAGCAGGCCCCTGTGCTTCGGCAGCAGCGATCTTCTTGTCGATGTTCATGCGCTGCTCACGGACCTGCTGCTGCTTCTCCGGCTGCGGGGCAGGTTTCTCCACAAACAACTCAGGCTTCTCGATACGAAGCACCTTGTCGGTGGCTGCACGTAGGGCATCGTCCGGTTCATAACCAGACTGGATGTAGCGATCGGTGAAGGTGTTGACCGTATCCACCAAATCGGCATCAAAACCGTCCTCGCCTTCCTTCAGGAAGGGGTAGGCGTCTTCCACTTCCGCTGCGGCCTGCTGGAACCGCTGTTGGCGCTGTTGCTCGGTGTACACCGAGGGAGCGGCTTCTTTGGTCTGCGCCAGCGCCTGATCCCGTGCAGCAGCAGCGACGGCCTGCATACTCTTTGTGTACATCTCATTGAATTTGTCACCGTCCCCGGCCATGAACGCATCCATCATGGCTTTAGGGTCAGGGATGTCCAGTTGCGGTGCTTCAGGTGTAGCCTGTTTCTCCGGAGTCGCCTGTTGCTGCTCCAGTTGCGCCTTCATCTCGTCCAGTTGCTTCTGAAGGTTCCGGTTCCGGTTCAACTCACGGTCGAGTCGTTCCTTGGGGATGGTGATCGGCTTTTTCGGCGCTGCCTCTGGCTCCGCTTCTTCGCTTTCGCCAGCTTCTTCTGCTGGCGTAGGGTCAGCTTCGTCTTCCGGCTTATCGTCGGCTGGCTTGTCGCCGGTTTCTTCGCTACCGGCAGGTTCTTCGTGTGAATCTCCACCACCATCATTTCCGGACTCGTCGGCAGGCTCGTCGTCAGAGAAAGTTTTCTCCGGCAGCGTAAGCTCCTCATCCGTGTATTCAGGCGTGTCATCAGCGCCGACAAAAACATCTGCATGTAGTTCTTCATTTTCCACACCCATGGTTATTGCTCCTTATTGGATTTAGGGGTTTCTTTCTCTCTGGGTTGCAGGCTGGCCTTGGCCTGTTCCTGCAAAATCTTTCCTTTGGTATCCAGCACCTTGCCCTGCATAGACGACGCCGCCTGTGTCTCCGCCAACTGCTGGCGCACCACATAGCCCTCACGCTCCTTCTGCATGTCCGCCTCGATCTGGCGCATCTCCATCTCGTCGGAGTTCGCCACATCCACCGCCTTGGCCTGATTGAGCTGGGCCTGTGCCGCAATGTTCTGGATTTCCGCCGACATCTTCTGGAGTTCAAGCTGCATCTGCTGCATCGCCATCTGCATTTGCATCTGCATCATCTGCTGTTCTTCCGGTGTCTTCTGCCCCAGCCCTTCAAGGTTGCGGACTTCCTCGGCAATGGCGTCCTTCTCGGCAAGGTGGCTGTACTGGACCACCCGATAGGCAGGTATCTGCACTCCGGCTTGGCGCATGTTCAGCAGCTCGGCAAACTGGGAGTCCCGCCATGCGTCACGGGCAGGCACCGTGGTCACAACGATGTCATATTTTCCAGCGGTCACGTCGTTGAGGATTTTCCCTTCCTCCGTCACCTCGTTGATGATCATTTCTTCCTGTGGATTACCAGGCTGGTCTTCGCGGGTGACATGAATCACCCGTTCCTCGGTGTAGAAGTCCTGAATCAGCTCCAGTATTTTCAGGCCAAGGTAACGACGGGTTCGGGCGAGGTTATCCATGGGCACCTGCACCTGTACCTGCCCACGGTTCTCTTTCGATTTGAGCGCCACACCGGAGACTTCCGCCGACTCAAGGCCGAGCATGGCGTCAGTGACACCACTGATTTCCTTGATGTTGTTGGATGACAACTGAACGACACGATCAATCCCTGTCGGAATCTGGTTGGCAGTGATCTTTTGCGGAGGCGTCCGGTTCTTCTTGAACGACAACACCAGACCTGTCTTGCTGCCTTCTTCTTTCAGTTCGTCAGTGGTGTGGCTGGTCAGACTGTCATCCTCAACGATCCAGCCAGAGTTGGCAGTGGTGTTGACGATATGCAGTTCCTGAGACGCCAGCTTGTTGTGCTGTTCCTGCGGACTGATCAGATTGCGGACAATCCCGAACGGTCGCCCACGGTTCCAGTAACAGAAATAAGGAATGATGGTGAATGAGCGGTAGGGCGACCAGCGATCTTTCAACAACACACTGTCCGCTGATGTCGTCCACCTGATCTGGCGCTCGGTCTTCTTGATGATCTCCAGACCAAAGGTTTCTTTCGCCTTGGCGATCTTTTCCTGTGGCCAGCCGTCAGGCACGGGACGCTCGTCGCCTGTCACCGTATCAATGAAATAGTTCCGGCTCCGGAGCCTGCGGTACTGGCGGTCAACCACCCGGACAGCACGGACATCCTTCTTGTCGTCCTCATCCAGATCATCGCCACCATGGGTTTCACCAAAAGTGCCGGGGCGAGACTGATAGGAAACCGAATCCTCGGTAAAGTGCTCCCTCAGATCGACCCGATGCTGAATCTCCTTGCGTTTGGCAGGTCCGTATTTCTCCTCGATCTCATCCAGCGACATCCATGTGGTGGTGATGACCTCGTTCCATGTAGCCGGATCATAGGCGCTGGCGTCGGGGTCAAGAATCACCTCTTTCGGGTCCTTGGCCCTGATGCTGATCTCGCCCTGCACGTTGTCGGAGAAATCCATTTTCACTTCAAAGAAGCCGCGACCGCCGATCACACCGTCCTTGAACACCTCGGATTCCTGGTACTCAAGTTCGTTGATGTTGGCAATGGCAATAGCCAGTTTTGAGATCGCCAGGGCACCTTGTTCGGTACCTTCCTTCAGAATCTTGGCCTGAAAGGACGCCCGTCGTGAGGTCTGTTCCCCGAGCAGGGTGTTGACCGTGGAGAGTATCTTGTTGATGGTCAGTGCCGGACGACCTTCGTCTTCCAGCGCCTTGCGGTCAGCTTCACTCCACTGCTCACCCTCGTAGAACCCGAGGCACTTGTCCGCTTCTTCGAGGTAGGTCTTGTGCCCGTTGTCCCGTGCTCGGATGTACCGCTTGTAATTGATCTCCGCAACGTCCTTGTCTTTGCTCATCTTCAATCCCTGAAAATCAGTTGGTAAATATCGCTGCGGGGTGTTCTGTCAGCCGTGGGGTATTGGTTGTTCTTCTGGGTGGTTTCAGCGCCCTGCACATAAAACAGGAAGGCTTCACAGGCTTTCTTCTGCTGACACTCCTCCTTATTCGCACAGCTAATACAGGGTTCCGGAGGAATCTCACCAAAGAGAAAACCATCCTGCCGGGTGGCTTCAGCATTGTCGGGTGATAATGGCTCGCCGTTTTCCTCAACACGAAGAATTCCGTCTGCCCCGAACAGGTAATCATCAATCATGCGGCCATGACCCCTCGTTTCTTGGCTTTGCGTTTGAGGAGATCGCGCCATGACTTCTTACGCTTGACGGGTTCGCCCCCCGGACTGTCCATGTCCGCCAACATCTGACCGATGTGCGCCAGCGCATCCACCTGGTCGTCATGTTTGCCGTTAGGGAACTGGAGAAGCTCGTTGATGAAATCCGGTGTGAACCCGGCATTCTCTGGGATATAAACCCTGCCTTGGCGCATCATGCCCTGTATGGATCGCGCTCTGGCAACCTTGTCGGCACGACCTACCTTCAACGGTTCGTAATTGAGGCTTGTGGCGCGACGTTCTTTTATCCTCTTGTCAAGGAACGGCCCGATGGAGTGTTTTATGACTCCTTCTTCCAGACCGATGATGTCCTGCCGCCATAACTCCCACTCGTCGATGATTTCTTCCACAAGGTCCTTTGAATCCACCCGTGCCCGGAACAGATCAACAACCCAGATGTTTTCGTTTTTATCCATACCGACAGTGATGCCGACGGACCAGTCGTTTGTGTCCTTGGTACCCACCGCCAAGTCCCATGCGGTGTAATAACGGAGTTCATCGCGTGGTGGCAGATCGTTGGGTTTGTAGTAGCGGATCATCTGCTGGGTGAAGAAGTCACCTTCGTCTGCCGTAGGTTTCTGCTGGAATAACGCCTGCCAGACACGAGGGCCAGATACTCGCTGGATTCGTTCAAGGGCTTTCAGGTTGTACCGCTCAGGGTGCAGCGGTTCGCCTTTGCGCCGGTAGGGTTCGTCATTAACGGCGATGGCCGGATATTCAACCAGTTCCCACTGATCACCGCCGTTCTTGGCATCCTCAAGCAGACGACCGGCAAGATCATCGTGATGCCACCTGGTCATTATGAGAATTATGCCTGCACCCGGCGCGGCACGGTTATAGAAGACACCCGTGTACCACTCCCACACATCCTCACGGATATTCTCGCTATCGGCTTCCTTCCATGACTTATGTACGTCGTCGATGATGCCACAGTTATGGGTCAGTATTCCTTCAACAAAGAAGTTACTGTTTCCTGCCACTTGGATGTCATAGACTGGCATCTGTTGGCAGCCCACTCTTTTAATTGAGGAAATGGTGTCTGTTTTGAGCGGTGATGTATCGTGTGGCATGTACCGCAAAGAGTTATCAAGTTGTCTGGGGTGTTGTTCCTTGGGTTGTGGTCTATATGATGCTTGGCGCAATGTTTGTTTTTGCGGCTTCTCGGCTTCACTGAGATCGTCTCCGACCCTAAGACTTTTCGCATGGACGTATCCTCGTCCACGTATGAAGAAGCGGTGTTGTCCAGTTGCCTTAATTGTTCTTCCGGAGACAGTAGTGATCTCGTAAAGTTCATCCGTGAGAGTCCTTTGTGATGCCACAACAGGCTGTAGCTCAACTACGCCCTTACTCTCGTTATAGGAGTACACCTGATACTGGTCAAATTGATGGACGAGGGTTTCTATTTCTACATCCCCTCTGTCTGTGCAGACCTTCATATCCCCTGTTAGGCAGTTAAAACCACGCCCGACGATCGGGCCGTCAACACCGGCTGGAAGATACCCGCCGCCTGCCGTGGTCATCCAGTTCTTCACGCCCTGTGCCTGTGGGTCTACCACGCATTCGGGGAATATGGACTGGTGCAGTGGAGACTTGGCGAGATCACGGGCTTTACGGGAGAAACTTTCTGCGAGTGAAGCACCGTGGGAGCAAGAGATAACCTCCATATCCGGGTTGCGCCCCAAAAACCATGCAGGAAAAGTTCGGGATGCTATCTCGGAATTATGTGTGGGAGTCAAATGCTCCCCGACCAAATAAAGACCATCAAGTCTATCTACTTGTATACAACGCCCTTTTTCATGGGATGCGGGGTACACGCCTTTTATACCCACCCTCCTCAATACAGGTTTGTTTTGTATTTTTTTCCTGTCTAACTGAACAGGGATTTCTTGCAGAGGATTAAACCCTACTTGGTAAACAATATTTCTTCCTTGGATACCTGACGAGGACATTATAGGTTGCGTTTCAGTGATGTATGTGCGCCACCCCAATGATCTTGTGATCTGGGAAATATCATCTGCAAGTATTTTGCTACAGGTAGATATACGTACTCGTGATGTCTTTTGGCAAGTATGTCCATCAGTATCAATTAGCCCAGCTAATATCAATAGGCGTTGTTCCACCGAGCAACGTTTGTACTGTTCTGGTATATGTTTTTCATTATACACACCCAGTTTTTGCAGCCCTTTTGTTAATAAGCCAGCCACTCCCGGCCTCGGGCCACTAAAATAAGTTGTCTTTACCCCTGTCGTTTTGTGTGTATTGACGGCAGAAATACCATACCCACAGGCTGTTATTTTCTCAACCACTTCTTTTTCTTCAGGGTGATGGGTTAAACAAGGCTTGCCTGCGGAACCATCCCCGAGCCAAGCACCAAGTACATAAGGATGGACTTCTAAATACTGCGATTCAAACTGGATTGGTTTAATGGAAGGTAGTAGAAACCGTGCTCGTTCAGCGGACTCACCAACTGACGATAATAAATCCCTTGTTTCGACTGTGCGTACTTTCCTTCTATTTCTATCGTACACAGTCCATTCGTGATCCAAGTGGCACTTTATTTTCGCCCCAGCGAAAGTCTCAACAATATGTGTCGCTAGTTGTTTCTCAGAAAGAGCGACAACTTTAGTGGGTTTGCCGTCAGGACCGAAAACATAATCCCCAACCATTAAATCCCCATGGTTTTTCCACCCCTGGGTAGTCATCACTGGAGTAGAGTCTGCCAAAAGTTTTCCATGGCGCGGGGGGACCGTGATCATCAGCCGTGGTGATTCTTTGGCGATGACCTTCTGCTCAAACCGCTCCAGTCGTTGGCAGATGTCCTTATGCACCCAACCGGGCAGATAACGGGGGTTGGATTGCTGGATATAAGGCAACAAACGACGGCGACAAAGCTGGCGCTGCGCTAACTCATGCAGCGCCGCCTGTTGTGTCTCGTTATAGGATTCAAAGCCTGCTAAATCAGCAAGCAGATCACCACTATCCTTGAGGTCGTTAAGCTCGTCCATAAGCCCTTATGATTAGCCTAGCTAATACTTTATCCTGAATTATCNGTCGGGTGATAATGGCTCGCCGTTTTCCTCAACACGAAGAATTCCGTCTGCCCCGAACAGGTAATCATCAATCATGCGGCCATGGCCCCTCGTTTCTTGGCTTTGCGTTTGAGGAGATCGCGCCATGACTTCTTTTTCTTGGCGGGTTCGCCCCCCGGACTGTCCATGTCCGCCAACATCTGACCGATGTGCGCCAGCGCATCCACCTGGTCATCATGTTTGCCGTTAGGGAACTGGAGAAGCTCGTTGATGAGATCGGGGGTGAAGGATGCCCCTTCAGGAATGAATACACGCCCCTGTTTCATCATGCCCTGTATGGATCGCGCCCTTGCGGATTTATCCGATTTGCCTACTTTCAGGGGCGAATAGTTGAGGCTTGTAGCCCTGCGCTCTTGTATCCTCTTGTCAAAGAAAGGACCTATGGAGTGTTTGATAACCCCTTCTTCAAGCCCGATGATGTCCTGACGCCATAACTCCCAGCCGTCAATGATCTCGTCCACCAAATCCTTGGAGTCCACCCGCGCACGGAACAGATCAACGAGCCAGATGTTGTCTTTGTTGTCCACGCCTACAGTAACACCTACTGACCAGTCGTTGGTTTGTTTGGTACCTACTGCCAAATCCCATGCGGTATAGAAACGCAGTGCATCCCGTTCCGGCAGGTCTTGTGGTTTGTAGAACCGAATCATCTGGTGGGTAAAATAATCCCCTTCATCTGCCGTTGGTTTCTGCTGGTAAAGCGCCTGCCAGTCACGGGGGCCGACGGTTCGTTTGATGCGTTCAAGGGCTTCGAGGGGGTATCGCTCCGGGTGAAGGGCTTCTCCTTTCTTCCGGTATTGTTCGTCCTCGGTGGCGATGGCGGGGTACTCCACCAAGTCCCACTCCTCACCGCCGTTATCCATCTCTGCAAGAAGGCGACCGGCAAGATCATCATGGTGCCAGCGAGTATTGTGACTGACTACGCCATTGGCGATGAAGTTCTCCGTGCGATCAATCTGCACATCAAACACTTCTTCTACGCCATCCGACGTGATACTAACAATCTCCTCCACTGTGAAGTCGGAGATATTCGGTAGCGCGGGTAAGTATTCGGGTAGTGTTTCTGGTGCTGACGATGAGGTTGCATGGGTTGCACAACAACCCCCGGACCTTGCCAGTGTCGTGGCAGTGGTCAACGCAGAAAGTATCCTTCCAGTGGTCAGGATTATCAAGTTCTTCAGCAGTCGCTTCGCAGATAGCGCAAACGCCGCCTTGTTTCTCAAGGATCGCTTCGTACTCGTCGAGCGTAATACCGTACCTGTGTTTGAGTTTTGCGCTGAGTCGGCTGCGTGATCCCGGCTGTTGCGACGGTGGTTTGTATCCTGTAGCCCATTTCCATTTGTTGTAATGGGAGGAACAAAATCCTCTGCAACTAACAGGTTTTTCGCATCCGTCGGCTTTGCATATCTTTCCTTTCCACTTACCCCACTGTCCTTTAGCGTTACGATTTTCAACCCTGATCTCAGGTTCTTCGTCCTGACCCATTCAAGCCCTCCACTGGCAGTTTGAATAAGAAACGGGTGTCTTTTATTAGCTCTTACTGTTCTTCCGGAGGATGTCGTGATTTTGAACACCACATCACGCCCACTACTTGTGTGATTCAGCACTGTTGAAGTAGACAGATGGCCCTTATCGAAAGTTGCGACTGCATCCCCGACAACGAGATCAACAAGTGGTTTGGTTTTTCCATCAGCCATAAGTACGGGGGTATCGCCTGTCATACACTGCACAACCAGCAACCCACCACCGGGGGCAAGTCGTGTGTAGAGTGTCGAGGTGTACCAGTCCCACACCGCTTCACGGGTGACTTCTGATTCGGCTTCTTCCCGGTTCTTCACGGGATCGTCGATCAAAGCTACGTGTGCACCCCTGCCGGTAATCGCCCCCGAGACACCGGCTGGCACAAATCCCCCGCCGTTGGTCGTGGCCCAGTAGCTGACCGCCTGCGTGTCTGGATCGAGCCGTGTATTGAACACCGAGTTGTACATAGGTTCGCGCATCAGGTTACGAACCTTCCGGCTAAAGTCGTTTGCCAGTGCGCCAGAATAAGAACAGGCGATGATTTCGTGGTCGGGGTATTGCCCCAGATGCCAAGCAGGGTAAATCTTCGACACGATAGTAGACTTGCCTGAACGGGGCGGCATCGTAATCATCAGGCGGGGAGACTTCTTATCCGCCACATCCTGGGCAAACTTCTCAAGCCTGCGGCAAATGTCTTTATGCACCCAACCCGGCAAGTAGTTGGGGTCGGACTTCATAATGAAGGGTAAAAGATTACGGCGGCACAATTCCCGACCAGCCAGCTCCTTGATAGCTGCCTGTGCAATCTCCGGTTCCTTGTGCTCCCTGCCAGCAAAAAAATCCAACAGGTCGCCGTGTTCTTTAAGTTCGTCCATAAGCCCTTATAATTAGCCTAGCTAATACTTTACTCTGAAGTACGCAGCGGTTCAAAACACATCTGCTGGATATTGGCCTTGCCTTCCCACATGACCACCCGCATATCAACACACTGCTTTTTCGCCGCACACCCCGACAGTACTACCAGACTTACCGCCAGAAGCATCCCTTTCATTCTGCTTCCCTCCGCATTGCTTGCAGGTCACTTGACCTTTGTCTTTGGTTATCCTGACCAGAAACCTGCCACATAAGGCGTAGGGCATGTTCTGGTACCGTAGGTGTGTCTTTAAGGCCATACTTCCTCGATCCCCAAGGCGAGGAACCCAATGGTTTCCTCTATATGGTTGTTGTTTTCCAGCTCCATAAAACGGACGCCCTCTGGCAGATCACTGGGCTGCAAGTACCGCCGTGAGTCGTTGCTGAAGTCAGTACCCCCACGGTGCATACGGACCACCATCACATTCTCCGGCCCCACAAGATTGCACAGCGGTATCGCTTCTTCGGGAAAACCACTGTCTGAGAAGATGGTGTAATCGTAGCCATCACGCAGATGATTAAGGCTTTCCTGGGCTGCTGCCTTGCCGAAATAATCATCACCAAACTTCAGTTTGACGACTTCTTCACTGACATAAATCAGCGCCCCCCGGCAACTCTTTCCATCCAGGGCAGAGCGTGGTACTTCCTTATCCTCATACCACTGATCCCACTGCTCTCTGGAAACGCCATAAATACAGAGAGTTATTTCAATGAGGCGTTTCTTGAATGATGCGTGAGCAGCACCGAAGCAGCGGATAAATAGCTCTGCTAATGTATCCTTGCCGCATCGGGGTGGCCCATTGAGGAGTATGATTTTCATTCCTCACTCCTCAAACAACCAGGGGCGCTCGTCGCTTGTATAAAGACCCCCGTCAGGACGGTACTTCGAGCGCCCATAGAGCTTTTTCATTTCGCGGCGCATCATCCGATCAGCAGCCTGTANTTCAATGAGGCGTTTCTTGAATGATGCGTGAGCAGCACCGAAGCAGCGGATAAATAGCTCTGCTAATGTATCCTTGCCGCATCGAGGTGGCCCATTGAGGAGTATGATTTTCATTTCTTACTCCCCAAACAACCAGGGTCGCTCGTCGCTTGTATAAAGACCCCCGTCAGGACGGTACTTCGAGCGCCCATAGAGCTTTTTCATTTCGCGGCGCATCATCCGATCAGCAGCCTGTGCAAAAGACTCCTGCTCTACACCCTTTGTCTTTGGCTGGGAGGCGTAGAACTTGGCAACATCTTCTTTGCTGGGTTCATATGTGATCATTATCAACCCCCAAACAGTTCAGAGAATTTGTCGATGACCGCCACGGCTTTGGTCGCCTCGGTAGTCGCTGCGGCCTGCTCGCGCATCTTCAGCTCGATCTCAGCGGCCAGCTTCTCCGCTTTGCAGGTTTCACGGTCACGGATCACTTCAAGGTCAGCGACCATCCGGTTGTAGACATCAGTCGTCGTCTTGGGTTTCAGCGGGGACATAGGTACCTTCCTTTTAGTAATAGCTGTGCTAATTATCCGGTGCATACCGAAACAGGATATGCAGAATCCACCCGGATGCGGTAGGTCGCATTCTCAGGCAAATCGACATAAAACACCCCTGCAATACTGGTATGCCAGATGGCTTCAGGCGTAATACCTGCATCCAGCGATGCTTCCAGTGAGACAGACCCCACAAGGTTGCCGGACACCTGAAGATAAAAAGGGCCTGATGCCGTCAGGTCAGCCGAGGTTTGGTGCCCTGTTGTATTGTTGAAGATAATCATCCGTGATTAGTTCCTGTATTCAAGGTTGAATTCGAGCGCACCTGTAAGATCACCTGAATTAAGGTAATCAGGATCATTCCAGGTACTCTCCCAAAGCGCCAGGTACTCAGCATCCGT
>NZ_BAABFL010000012.1:0-790 GCF_039540975.1 Kistimonas scapharcae | reverse complement strand
AGAACTCTGCTGGTTGAGAAGTTGATGGTCAATCTTGCCATGGCGAGGGCGCGTAAATGACAAAGATTAAAATTGAGTATTGGCCCTTGTCACGGCTGGAGGAATATGAAAACAATCCCCGCCGCAATGATCAGGCAGTCGATCAGATGTGTCAGGCGATTAGTGAGATGGGATTCAAAGTGCCCATTGTTGCAAAAAGCAACGGACTTATTGTTGACGGGCACTTGCGTTACAAGGCTGCTCGTCAGCTCAACTTGAAAGAAGTACCGGTTGTTCTGGCGGATGATCTGACAGAAACGCAGATACGTGCTTTTCGAATCTTGATAAACCAGTCGGCTCATTGGGCAGAGTGGGACGAGGAAATGTTGGCTGTAGAGTTGAAGCAACTTGAAGCCGAGGACTTTGATCTCGATATTTTAGGATTCAGTGACGAGGAACTGGATGGCCTGTTGCTGGAAGAACCGGCGGATAACAGCGAAGCAGACGACCAGGTGCCGGAACCGGAAGCACATCCTGTCAGTCAGCCGGGTGATCTCTGGATTCTGGGTAGCCATCGAGTGCTCTGCGGCAGCGCCACGGAAACGGCAGATGTCGAACAACTCATGGACGGCCAGCTGGCCGACATGGTGTTTACCGATCCGCCCTACAACGTGGACTACGGCAACAACGCCAAGGACAAACTCCGCGGAAAGGATCGGCGGATCAAGAACGACAACCTGGGTGCCGGCTTCCATGCCTTCCTGCTGGCGGCCATGACCAACATGCTCTCGGTCTGCAAGGGCGCGGTATA
>NZ_BAABFL010000011.1:0-15059 GCF_039540975.1 Kistimonas scapharcae | reverse complement strand
GCGTTTTGTGCAAAAACTGTACTCTGTTGCCAAAAGTACGGCCAGCTTGCTCACATTCCCAAGGTTAAGCGGGATTTAAGGCAAAAAAACGTCTGTTTTACTTCTCTCGGAGTAGTTTTTGAAATAACTCTCTGCTTTTCAGCATACCAGAGAGGCTTTTGAAGTGCGTTGAATTTTCAGTTTAAAATCAACAGGATATCTTGCAGTTTGATTTTGGTGTCACCGCTGGATCGTGACTGAAAACTGATATGCAGTTTGTTGGTAAAAGTTGATTATTTTCGGGTATTCGTAAATTGCAGCCTGATAAAGCATGACGGGATTACCTGCTGCCTTTTTTGATGAAATATGTGTATCAGTAGAGTAGGTGTTTTTGGAAAACGTTCACAACTAATCTGGAGGACTCATTGATAGACATTATTAGGGCAGTAATACTATGAATTTTCTGCAATATTAAACATTATTATTTTCTTGGCGGTTGTTTAAAGTCTACTTCTGATATAAAGTACGCCTCGCTTTCTGGGCATGGCCTGAAACGAAAGAGTATCAGCTGGTGAGGTGTCCGAGTGGCTGAAGGAGCACGCCTGGAAAGTGTGTATACAGAAATGTATCGAGGGTTCGAATCCCTCCCTCACCGCCAGCCATTTTTGCCTGGCATGAAAGACATCAAACCCTATCTTTATTCTGGTCATTGTTTCAACCATTCTTCCTGTTCTTTCCAGAGTATGGGTACTCCACCCATGAAATCAGCCAGTGTGCGTCCACCGATATACTTTCCCTTCAGGATGATTTCCTGGATCTCCGGGGATAACATTGTCAGCCGCATGATTCGTGCCACATAGGTATCGCTGATGCCGAGTTTTCTTGCAAGGTCCAGAATGTCCTTGTAATGCCCTGCCTCGATTTTTCCTTTCCATGTGTGTGCCTGAGCAAGCGCCTTGATCAATGCAGTATCGCGTCTGGCAGGATCGGTGGTCACGTTATCCCAGTCACTGGTTTCAATGTGGGTTTTTCCACCACGGCGTCTCAGGATGATGGGAATGACAATCTCGATGACCTGTTCGTCGGGGTGGTAGTGTTCCTGTCTTTCGCCTGAGATTTCGAGATTCTTGATCATGGGTTACCTCCACTCATTCCCCGGGTAATGCTGGGCAGGCCGGCACAGTGAAATCGGATGCGCAGGCTGTCATTTGTAACATCAATACGTTGAATCAGTAGGCGAACAATACGCTGCTGTTCTGGCGGGAAGAGTTCCTTCCAGATGGTCTGCAGGTTCTGTAGTGCCTCCCTTGTGGCGTCGAGGCTGATCGTCGGCTCGAGGTCCTTGCCCTGTGCATAGATCTGCAGGATCAGTTCGGGTTTATCCAGAAGCCGTTCCACTTCCTGCAATACCTGCCTTTCGAGCTGTTCAGCAGGTAAGGGTGGGATTATCTTGTATTTATAGCCTTCCTTTATTGCTGTGCTGCTGGTGTAGTAGCGGAAGCGTTTTCCGCGTCGCAAGCCGGAAGCCGGTATCAGGGCTTTGCCATCCGGCCCGTAGATCAGGCCTTTTAACACGGCAGGCTGGTAGTTTCTTCGACATTCTGAACGCCGGTTTTCCTTATAGTTAGTGTAAATAGCCTCAGCCTTGTCCCAAAGTGATTGTTCGATGATGCCCTCGTGCTGTCCCGGAAACCATTCCCCTTTGTGATGAATCAGGCCGAGATAAACCCTGTTTTTAAGGATCTTGTCCAGCGTCGCGCGGGCATAGCGGCGGCCTCCCCAGTAACTTCCGTCCTTGCGTTTGTAGACCTTGGTGCGGAATCCCATTTCATTGATTCGGTAGCAGGTACCAGAGATGGATCGCGTCTCAATAAAGGTTTCAAAAATTAGCCTGACGACTTCTTTTTCGCCCAAATTGACAACCAACTTGCGGTCTTTGGTGTTATACCCCAACGGCACCTGGCCCCCCATCCACATGCCTTTTTTCTTGGATTCAGCGATCTTGTCCCGGATCCGCTCACTGGTGATTTCCCGCTCGAACTGGGCAAATGACAACAGCATATGCAGGGTGAGTCGACCCATGCTATCGGTTGTATTTAGTGGCTGCGTCACGGATATAAACGACACGTTATGCGCATCCAGTACGTCCACCAGCCGGGCAAAATCCGAGATGGAACGGGTAAGACGATCAACTTTGTAGACAATAATGATGTCAATTTCATCACGCTCCACCGCCGCCACGAGTCGTTTGAGTCCCGGGCGTTCGATATTGCCCCCGGAATAGCCGCCGTCTTCAAATCGTTCGTCCACCAGTACCCATCCCTGGTGTTTCTGTGACATGACATAAGCGGCCCCGGCTTCCCATTGGGCATCCAGTGAGTTGAATTCCTGTTCAAGGCCTTCCTCGCAGGATTTCCGGGTATAAATTGCGCAGCGTTTCATGGGTTGAGTGTTTGAACGTTTACTCATTTTTTCCTCCTTCTGCGTGGTTTTTCCCTTAACCCGAAGAAGGCCGGGCCATTCCAGCGACTGCCGGTAATGACTTCGGAAATCCGCGTCAGGCTCTGGTAGATCTGTCCGTTGTATTCAAAACCGTCAGGCGTAGCGACGACCACATGCTCCTCATCCCGGTATTCCCGAGATAACCGGGTGCCGGGCGGAAGTTTGCAGGTTTTTGGCTGGGGGATTTTCTTGTTTTTGGCGGTTGCGATTCTTGCCCGACGCAGCATTTTCTTTGCTTCGTCGGTAAAACCTCCGAAAACCAGCGCCTGAACTTCCCATGCCAGGCGCTGACGCAGTATTTTGGTATTCCATTTCGGGGCCTCCTTGCCTAGCAGGGTTCGCCAGGTCCTGCGTAGTTCCTCATTGTTCATCTTCATGATGCGGGCAACTTCTGTGGCAATGTTTTGTTCACTGAGCGTTGTCACGGTTTTCCTCCTCGTTAGCGGTTTTCGGTGAGGATATACACGCTCTAACGTCGCAAGAAGTCCAGTCCTTTTGCGGCTCGAAGGCTTTATTTTTCTGGCGTCGGTGATGTCTGACTATGGCCAGTGCGAGCAGGTGAGCCAGTTCCTCCTGGGACGATACCCGTGACGATGGTTCCTGTGCGAAATAACCGTCCATGTTCAACCTGCCCTCCATTTTTGTACGTGTTGTCATAAGTCTCTTTTTAAAACATCCGAAGCAGACTTTCGATGAGGGCGTATCCGGCAGGAACGCATGAGGAAGGGGCAAAATGCCAAGCCTTGACACTGTGTCGTGTGCTGAGCAATATCTTAAGCTGTACGATGGTTCAGTAATTGGTTCAGGGAAGAACAGTGATGCCGAATCTCCACAAAGTCATGCGTTCTGCCAGCCCGGAAGGGCAGTATCGTTTCTGTGAGCTGGTGCAGGTTAACGACGCATCACTCAACGGTGAAGCATTCGCACTGAAGCAAACGACCCATATCGATCAGGTCTTTGAAGACATCATGGCGAATAACGCCAGCCACTTTGCCGAGATTGAGGAAGTGGCGACGCGCATAGTGCGCATTGTGCAGAACGGCGGGTATAAATTCCTGCCGAAACAGCATGATGAGCCATTTGTTTTCAATCCCTATGACAGAGTGATTAAACTGCTGCTGAATAGTGACTGGCTGGTGGAGCAAGCCGAGATGCGTCAGTTTGCCAGTTATTATCGCTTTGGAAAAATGTGGGATTCCTACCGGTTAGATTCGGTTGTCGAGCCGCAGAAATCGACACTTCTGGATAACTTCAAACTGGCATTGGGCAAGGTATGCAGACGAAATTTATGCCGGGTTGAGCGTTTCACCTATGACCGTGAACATCATCGTGGGGGACATCGCAGGTTACTGCACCTGGAAATCTTTCTTGAAGGTGATCCCAGTGTGGTCAACGAACTGGACCAAGGGGAAGAGCTCCAGCCGACAATCGTTTTTCCTGCCCATGAATTTGCACTGACCCATGAGTACAAGAGTGGAAAGATTGAGGTTGTAGCACCTACACGGGCTATGCGGAACTTGTTGAGTGAAATCTATGTAAAGGAAGTGCTTGGTCTAAATGACGCTCCCGAACGTATAACACCGCGTAGTTTCGGACTGGATCACTTGCGTCAAAGGCCTGTGTTTACTTGCCAACCGAATGACCGCATTGATTGTGTTCACGTCACAGGGTTGAAATGTAAGTCACTCATTGATGGCACATTTTGGGAACTGAATGTCCCCAAAGAGCACTTGTTTAAAAAAGATGTGTATGACTCTGCCAGGGATAATGACTTGGATGGGCATATTGAATCAGAGGCGGGCTTTCGCGTGGTGGAAGCGACAATCCATATTCTGAAACGTGAGCAGGGAAGGGTAGCAAAAAAAACAGCGATTCCCGTCAGGTTCAAGGAACCCAACAGACACAACCTCCGTGAAATGGATGAACAGGATCGTTTGGTGGTTCAACGCATGCTGGTGGATTCAGGCATTATTGACGAGGATGACCAATGACAGCTGTCTCGGAAGCGGTTTTCATTGCATTGGCAAAGTGGTGGGAATCCGGTGCCCTGCATCGCAATGGCTCACAGTTGCGATACTTTTATCCCGGGCTGACGTCGGGGCTATTGAGCAGTGGCGCATTGACACCTGATCAACTGGATGACTGGGTCACTGATATGGGTGGCGATTCTTTTCCGGTGGAAGAAACCAAACCGGGCTTTTTCGTACGTTATGACAGGGAATGTTTTGAGGTTGAAGTCCCTGAAGCTGACCTGCGTCGTTACCGTCTTGTCACAGAATGGTTGCCACAAAACCTGACAGAAATGCTTGGCAGTCACCGAAAACCGGAGTGTTGGCTACAGGACAAATTGTGGTTTCTGGGAAACTACCGGGTCGGGAGAAAATACTGGCCAGTCTGGCTGGCGCGTCGCCTCAGGGATACTGAAGTCTTTGATGCCGTTGACTACAGCCTTCAGCATCCACGTATCAAGGATGGTGTCATCATAACGCTGCAACCGCCACGTCGTCAGCAATGTGCCCGATTGTCCGGTGCGTTTGAAGTCGTGGCTCTCGGGGATGTTGTGGCAGGTAATCCTGTATCGCTTGATTTGTCATGGCTTCAAGATCCTGTTGAAACGGCGATACAGTGGGATGATGCGGCCGGAGTTCTGCACGTGATGGGGATGCCTGCCTGGACTGTAGATGGACCCAAGCAGCGTATGGTTGTTCATCTCTTGTTTGAAGCCTGGCAGTCAGGTCGTAACAACGTATCGACTGAGGAATTGCAGGAGGCGGGTGTTACCTCCAGAACGCCCGGTCAACTCTGGAGAAAAGGCAGTGGGTGGGAGTCTTATATTGGCTACGGTGATAAACGCTGGTGGCTTATTGCCCCGTGACTGCATGGGGATACCCTACCGAAGCCGACCTTGAGTCGGTTTTTTTCTGCAAATTTTCGTCATTCTGCCCATATCTAACGCTGGTCTAACTCTATCTAACGCTCGTCTAACTGACATTCGCCAATATGGTCTTGCCACAGGACAAAACAGGAAGGAGGCAGACTGATGGCGATAGAGCACCTGTCACAAAAACAACTGGCCCGGCGATGGGGCGTCAAGACCTGTACCCTCGAACGCTGGCGTCAGCAGGGGTTGGGGCCGTTGTTTCTCAAGATTAACAGCAAGGTGATGTACCGGCTTGAGGATGTCGAGCGTTACGAGCAGGCCCGTTGTTACAAGGGGACTGGTCAGCCAGTGTCGTGCAAGGAGAAAGCCGATGAATCTCAAATACACACTGTCTGATCTTCGCAACATGACCCTATTGCAGATTGTCACGCTACCGGAACAGGAGCTGGACAGTTTGTATCGGGAAGCCGTGCAGGAAATCAATCACGCCAGTCGGTGTTTGAAGCGGCTGCACAATGCCCGCTACTTGCGTCGTTTAACCCGGGCAAGGGAGATCGTTTGCTCGCTGGAGTCGGACCAGTTGGGAGGTGACGCATGAAGCTTCCCATTATTACCGCAGAACAGCGGCAACAGGAGCACAAGGGCGTCAAAGCCGTGCTGTTGGGGCAGAGCGGTGTTGGTAAAACCTCGCAGTTGTGGACGTTACCAGCGGACAAAACCCTGTTTATTGATCTGGAAGCGGGTGATCTCGCTGTCCAGGGTTGGCAGGGTGACACTGTGCGTCCACCGACATGGCCGGATTTCCGGTTGCTGGTGGCCTTTATCGCAGGTCCTAACCCGGCCCTTGGAAAAAAGCAGCCGTATTCACCAGCGCATTATCAGGCCGCCTGCGAGAAGTTCGGTGATCCGGCTGGTCTGGATAAGTACGCCATCTTCTTTGTCGATTCGATTACAGCGCTGGCCAGGCTCTGCTTTCAGTGGAGCAGTAAGCAGGCTGAGGCGTTCAGTGAGCGAACTGGCAAGCCCGATACCCGTGGCGCTTACGGGTTGCATGGCAGGGAGATGATCGCCGCGTTAAATCACCTGCAACATGCACGGGGTAAACACGTGATCTACGTGGGGATCCTCGAGGAACGGGTAGACGACTTCAATCGCCGGATCTTCCAGCCCCAGATCGAGGGCTCACGAACCGGGCTTGAACTCCCCGGGATTGTCGATGAGGTGATCACCATGGCCAGCCTGCCGGACGAACAGGGCAACCTGCAGCGCAGTTTTGTCTGCCAGACCCTCAACCCCTGGGGTTTTCCGGCCAAGGACCGCAGTGGACGGCTGGACCAGACCGAACCGGCCCATCTGGGGAAGTTGCTCCGGAAGATCAGCCAGCCCTTAGCTGAGCGACAGTTGCAGTACGCCACCAGCAAACCGGCACAACCGCAGACAGAACCCCAACAACCATCGCAACAAGGAGCGTGACATGAACCAGCCCGTTAACAATACCTGGACTGACTTTAACGATGCCGAGGTGCAGCAGGATTTTGACCTGATTCCCAGGGGCACCATTGCCAAGGTCAACTTGACCCTGAAGCCCGGAGGTTATAACGAACCCCATATGGGCTGGCATGGCGGTTGGGCAACCCGCAGCGAGACTGGCGCCGTCTATCTCAAGGCCGAGTTCATGGTGTTGTCCGGCCCCTATGCAAAACGCAAGGTGTGGAGCCTGATCGGTCTGCACAGTCCCAAGGGGCCGACCTGGGCCAACATGGGGCGGAGCTTTGTCCGGTCGCTGCTCTGTTCTGCCCGGGGCATTCGCCAGGATGACAATGCACCCCAAGCCGTTCTGGCCCGTCGGCTGAAGGATTTTGGTGAACTGGATGGCATGGAGTTTGTTGCCCGCATTGATGTGGAGAAAGATACCGATGGTGAAGAGACCAATGTCATCAAGCACATCGTTACCCCGGATGACAAGCGTTATCAGCAGGTGATGGCAGAGGCTGGCGGGCAGAGTCATAGCCAGCAGTCGCAACAGTACGCGTCACCGCACACACAGCAGCAGGAACCACAACAGGGACAGGCAACAGGACAGGCTGATTATCAGTTCCAGCAACCGGACGGCTTCTGGGATCAATGAGGCCATAACCATCCTCTCTGCCCGGCATGAGGCCGGGTGGGGAGCCTTTCCTTGCTTTCAGGATGAAAGACCATGACAGACTTTCTGGACTTTAACGATGCCGAGATTGTCAGGCTGCCGGATGATAACCCCGGCAGGCTCGCAGCGGGCGATATCAGACAACGGCTCATGTCACAGCTGCCGTCGTTTATCGAATACCTGTTACCGGATGCTGCGGGTTATCCGGATCATTATGCTGTCGGTAATTGCGCCGGGGCCAAAGGACAAAGCCTGAAGATCGCCATTGAGGGGGAGAAGGCCGGTCTGTGGCATGATTTTGCCACCGGTGAGCATGGCGACATGTTCAGCCTGGTCCAGGCAAACCAGCATATGGATTTCCCTGACGCGTTGCGTTTCATCGCCCGTTGGCTGGGGGTAGAGGCAAAACCAGTGAAAACTCCGGTGCCAGGACCCAAAAAATCGAAGGCCGTGATCGATGACCTGGGACGGCACACGGGGAAATGGGATTACCATGACAGTGACGGCAATCTCATCGCCTGTGTCTACCGCTATGACACACCGACAGGCAAGCAGTTCCGTCCCTGGGATGTGAAGGCGGGCAAGCACAAGGCACCGGCCCCCAGGCCCTTGTATAACCAGCCGGCGATTAAACAGTGTGAGGCTGTCGTGCTGGTGGAAGGGGAAAAGTGTGCCCAGGCGCTGATCGACGCCGGGATTTGTGCGACAACGGCCATGAATGGCGCCAGGGCCCCGGTGGACAAGACTGATTGGAGGCCGCTCAAGGGAAAACAGGTGCTGGTCTGGCCGGATAACGATCAACCGGGTCGGGAGTATGCGGAATCGGCGGCGATGGCCGTCCTCAGGGCCGGTGCGGCCTCCTGCGCGATATTGATTGCGCCGTCCGGCAAACCTGAAAAATGGGATGCCGCAGATGCGCTGGTGGAAGTTGATCAGCAGAACAACCCGTTTGACGTGCCGGGTTTTCTGGCCGGGGCGGAACGAACCCCTGTCACCTTGCCTGACGAGACAGATGGCATCAGTGGGCTGGTGTCGTCAGGACTCGAAACCGATGACGAACTGACCCAGGCATTCAACACGCTCTACGGTGACAACTGGCGTTACTGTGACCAGTGGGGGAAATGGTTTGTCTGGACGGGGCAGTGCTGGAGTCAGGACAAGGTTCTGTATGTATGCCACCTGTCGCGTTTGCTGTGCCGGGCTGCAGCACACCATGCCGAGAAGGAGCGACAGCGTAACCGGCTGGCGTCCACCAGTACCATCCAGAACATCGTCAAACTGGCCCGCTCGTCGCCCTGCCATGCCACGACGGCGGATGAATGGGACCGGGATCCCTGGTTGCTCAATACCCCCGGTGGTGTCGTTGATCTGAAAACCGGACGGCTGCTGGCACATCGACGCAGCGACATGATGACCCGCATGACGACTGCCACGCCAGAAGGTGACTGTCCCCTGTGGTTGCGTTTTATGAACGATGTCACTGACGGCGACCGGGCGCTGGTGGATTACCTGCAAAAGGTCGTGGGCTACTGTCTGACCGGCGTTACCACGGAACATGCCCTGTTTTTCCTTCACGGTGGTGGCGCTAACGGCAAGTCGGTCTTCGTCCATGTGCTGATGTCCATCCTGAGCAATTACGCCGCCAACGCGCCGGTGGAAACCTTCATGGAAACCCGCACCGAAAAACATCCAACCGATCTGGCCAGCCTGCAGGGGGCAAGGTATGTATCGAGTGTGGAAACCGAGCAGGGTAAACGGTGGAATGAGTCCAAGCTGAAAACCCTGACCGGCGGCGACAAGATCTCGGCCCGTTTTATGCGCCAGGATTTTTTTGAATACACGCCCCAGTTCAAGCTGGTGATTGCCGGCAACCACAAGCCGTCCATCCGCAATGTGGATGAGGCCATGAAGCGGCGATTGCACCTGATTCCCTTTACGGTGACGGTGCCTGACGAGAAGAAAGATCGTTCGCTACCCAACAAACTGCTGCGCGAGCGTGGCGGTATTCTTGCCTGGGCTGTCGAAGGTTGCCTGCGCTGGCAGAAAGAGGGGATTAAGCCACCCACTACTGTCGTGAAGGCGACCCAGGATTATTTCGATGGTGAAGATACGCTGGGCCAATGGATTGATGAGCGTTGTGAGATGGGCCGGGCCAAGCGGGAGAGTGTCGCCCGGTTGTATGCGGATTTTAAACTCTGGTCGGAAGAGCAGGGGCAGTACGTTGGTTCGGTGAAACGATTTTCAGAAAGCATGCAATCCAGAAAGTTTGACAAGTGCCGTATGACAACCGGGCACAGGGGCTTGATGGGGGTAGCGTTGCGCCTGAGAGAGGGAGTGAATATAGGGGCATATCATACTGATTTTTAAGCAGGAAAAGCGTTCTGACTGACGGTTATGACAGGTTTGCAGTATTGTTTCCACGTACGCACGCGCACACGCACCTATAAGGGGTTAACCAGCAAACGTGTCATAACCGTCAGTATCCATTCTGAAAACCACAAGGACAGGTTATGGATCGATTAATCAACGAGCTGGCAGATCGTTACCGGGAAGCCTGGCTGACGTCCCATCGAATTCCGGCAGGTATTCGTTTGGGGTATACCGCATTCTGGCCAGAGATGAACTATGACAAACGGGAGCAGATTCGTAGGGCAGAGCGTGAAGTGTTATCCATAC
Organism: Kistimonas scapharcae; assembly: GCF_039540975.1. NCBI lineage: Bacteria > Pseudomonadati > Pseudomonadota > Gammaproteobacteria > Oceanospirillales > Endozoicomonadaceae > Kistimonas > Kistimonas scapharcae. The sequence goes on along the minus strand of NZ_BAABFL010000011.1, from coordinate 4,875 downwards.
GTGTCACGCCGGAGGATGTGGATCGGATGCTCGAATGTAGCCGGTGGCTGATGGAGCTGGTGGAGGAAGATCGGAAACTCATCTGGCTCAGGGCATCCGGGCTGACATGGCGTGATATCGCTGAGCATACAGGCATTCCCCGCACGTCCGTTCACCGTTACTGGCACAGGGCGCTATTGAGGATAGTGATCAATCAGGGACAACGGCAACAGATATAGTGTCGCTGGTTGTAACCTGTCAGGGCGTAATCCTGAGGGAAATAGCTTGCCAGACGTAAGTCGCTGGTGGGACAGATCTCCCGGTTTTGGTGTAAATTTTTTGTATGCTTGTGCAGCGCTACGCCGGAAGGCCATGCAGCTCAAATTCCAACGCCTCGGACTGGTTCCGGGGCGTTTTGCTTTCCAGGGACGGAACCCATGTCCACAGACACCCAACAAACCCTCGTTGAGAAACTGGAACACTGGCCGGTGGCCGAGCTGGTGCCCTATGTCCGCAATGCCCGGACCCACTCGGCGGCACAGGTAACCCAGATTGCCCGCTCCATCGAAACGTTCGGGTTTGTGAATCCGATCCTGGTGGGGCAGGACAAGGTCATCGTAGCCGGCCATGGTCGTTTGTTGGCGGCGCAGGAGCTGGGCATGACCACGGTGCCGGTGATCGTGCTGGGCCATCTGGACGAGTTGCAGCGTCGGGCGCTGGTGCTGGCTGACAATAAGCTGGCCGAGCAGGCAGGCTGGGATGAGGAACTGCTCAAGGCTGAGCTGCAGGCGCTGGATGATATGGACTTCGATCTGGAGCTGGTGGGTTTCAGTGATGAGGAACTGGATGGCCTGCTGCTGGAAGAGCCGGCTGATAACAGCGAAGCAAACGACAATGTGCCGGAACCGGAAGGGCATCCTGTCAGTCAACCGGGTGATCTCTGGATTCTGGGTAGCCATCGGGTGCTCTGCGGCAGCGCCACGGAAACGGCAGATGTCGAACACCTCATGGACGGCCAGCTGGCCGACATGGTGTTTACCGATCCGCCCTACAACGTGGACTACGGCAACAACGCCAAGGACAAACTCCGCGGCAAGGATCGGCGGATCAAANTCTGCAAGGGCGCGGTATACGTCTGCATGAGTTCATCGGAGCTGGACACGCTCCAGAAAGCGTTTCGGGAAGCCGGTGGCAAATGGTCCACTTTCCTGATCTGGGCCAAGAACACCTTCACCCTGGGTCGGGCAGATTATCAGCGCCAGTACGAACCCATCCTCTACGGCTGGAAAGATGGCAGCGATCATTTCTGGTGTGGCGCCCGCGACCAGGGCGATGTCTGGTTTTTCAACAAACCGGCCCGTAATGATCTTCATCCCACCATGAAGCCGGTGGAGCTGGTCGAGCGGGCTATCAGAAACTCGTCCAAATCCAAGGATATCGTGCTGGATCTGTTTGGTGGCTCAGGCAGCACCCTGATTGCCTGCGAAAAGACCGGGCGTCAGGCCAGACTCACGGAGCTGGATCCGAAGTACGTGGATGTGATCGTACGACGCTGGGAGGAGTACACCGGCCAGGAAGCCGTACTGGATGCCAGCCAGCTGACCTTCACCCAGACAGCGCAGGAGCGTGGCCATGACCGACATGATCCGGCAGCGGCTTGACCAGATTGATGGCAAGCTGGACAAACTCTCCGATGCGGTCAGTCGGCTGGCGGCCGTGGAAGAGCGACTGATCCACCAGAACCATACCCTTGATAATCTCAATCACAAACTGGAAGACTCGGAAAAGCGCATCCGTTTGCTGGAACACCAGGCCAGTGCCCGGGGCGTGGTGCTGGCGTCGGTAGAACGTTTTGGCTGGTTGATCCTGACCACCACGATTGGCATTGTCGCCTACACCCTCAAGGACTGAGACATGGGCAAGCGAAACGAAACCACTGTGGTGGTCGTGCACTGCTCGGCCACCCGCCCGGATAGCAAGGTCACCTTTGACGACATCCGCCGCTGGCACATGATGGAGCGTGCCTTTATGGATATTGGTTACCACTTTGTTATTGAGCGCGACGGCAGCCTCAAGCAAGGTAGGGCTATTGATGATTGGGGTGCTCATGTGAAAGGCCACAATCACGAAAGCGTTGGCATTTGCCTGGTGGGTGGCATGGATGCCAGGGGGCAGGCGGAGGACAATTTTACGCCGCTCCAGAAACGGATGCTGCGCTTTCTTGTGGCAGGCTGCAGGGGACTGTGGCCTGGGGTGACGGTGAAAGGTCACCATCACTACAACCGGGACAAGGAGTGTCCCTCCTTTGATGTACAGGCATGGCTGCTCGATGAGGGCATGGCGCCATGAGCTGGACACTGGCAATACCTGTACTGGGCAAACTGATCGACAAGGTGTTGCCTGATGCCGAACAGAAAGCCAAAGCCCACCAGGAACTGAACACACTGGCACTCAACGGTGAGTTAGATGCATTGGCCAAGCAGGCTGGTGTTATCACTGCTGAGTCCAAGGGCGAGGGCTGGCTGCAACGGAGCTGGCGTCCTGTGGTGATGTTGACCTTTACGGCGTTGGTAGTTTGTCGCTGGCTGGGCTGGACGACACCGGGTCTGACCGAGGCGGTAGAGCTCAAGTTGCTGGGCATCGTGCAGCTGGGACTGGGTGGCTACATTGCCAGCCGAGGGGTGGAGAAAACAATCAGGTCATTACGCCTCACTCAAAATAAATGAGACTTCAAATATGAAATTTCATCTGTCCGTAGAGTACAGAAACGCTTTAATACAGGACTTAGTTCAAATTTAACTCTAGTAGGATACAGACGAGGATGATCATACTGCATGACAAATTTCTTCTCTGTTTCACACATTCCAATTTTGTTGAGGTAGAAGCGAGCAGCAGCAGGATCTGAAGTTAAACCGAGTTTAAAAACGTTCATTTTTATCGCTATGTCTATAGCGCAACACATTAAAAACTGGCCGATTCCCTTACCTTTGTATTGATCAAGTACTGCAAGCTTGTTGATTTTTAGATGTCCGGTTTCTGATGGGTAGTCAGTAAGCTTGCATGAAATATAACCAACAAAATCTGAATTGGAACGATCGGTAACTTCAAGAATGAAACCACTGCAGTGGCGCTCACTGAGTCGCATTGATTCTAATTCCTGGAATTCAGCATGTAGTTCCTCAATAGGGTCAATAGGTTGAGGAGGTTCGTCTGCTGGTAAAGCCTTCATGTAAAGCGGAAGATATGAGCGGTCCGAACAATTTGTTAATAAGGTAACTTTGTAGCCCATAGCAATTGCTTTTTCTTTTAAGGTTGTAGCTATTGGGATTGCTTTAGGCGTTACCGCGTACAGGCTATCAAGCATTGGGTGATACATAAACATTCCTGAAACAGTGATCTTTGATAGCAAGTAGACCGGCCACCTTGATAATTGTTCGTCAAACTATGGATCTATGGCAAAAAATGTTAGCCGGGGACCCTGTGAATCGCGCTGGGTTGCGGGTAAGCGGACTCGCGGGGTTTCGCTAGCGATAGCGCCAGAATCGGGGTTGACAGGTTTACATATCGGTTGACAGATTGATCCTTTCCCAGACTTCCATACTGGCTAGCTTGTATTGAAACACTACGTCGATTTTCTCAAGTTTGGCCAAGCGCACGATGTCACCTGATGTCCGGTAAAAACGAGGTTGATGCTCTGGCCATTGACCATCAAGATCGCGGTGCATGGCAATGACACCTCGCCCCTCAATCCAATCCAGATTACCTTTGTGCATTAATGCCAGTGCGTCGATGAATTGCGCATACCAGCGATTCAGTTTGCTGAGGGTGTCACAGGTGGAACGATTGAGTTTAATGACCATGAGATGGTGATTGTGAAGTTCCAGGACAAGCAGGGCAGGCTGGATGCCTGCTCTGTATTCAGGGCGCTTGCTCATGCAGTGACCGGCTCCTCAGCAATCCGGTAAATTCGATCTTTGCCCTCGGGCTTTTCGGAAGTGATGGTCAGCCCGAGTCGTTTTTTTATTGTGCCTGCAAGAGTGCCCCGAACGGTGTGTTGTTGCCAACCTGTTTCGGCCATTATTTTGGCTATGGTGGTGCCCTCTGACCTGCTCAACAGTTCAATGACCCGATGGAGCTTGGAACCGGGACGGGTGACGGGCTTCTTCTCATCGGCTTCTGGCTGTTCCACCCCGATGGCCTGTCGCCCCTCTGGCGTCAGCGAGTAATTGATCCAGTTCTTGCAGGTCTTTGCTCTCAAGAGCCCCCGTTTGATCAGACTTTCGAGCACTTTTTTCCGGGCACCACCGCGCAGCGGGATGTCCTGGGCGGTTAAGTGACCATTGCCGTGGATCAGTTGCAGGGTATTGGTTTGGGTGTCGGTCAGTTTCATGGCGTCTCTCCTTGTTGCCGTGATGAATCGGGCCAGTTGGCCAGTGCGTCATCCAGATCCTCCGCCAGGCGTGCGAGGGTGCCGACATGGCACCAGTCGCATTCCTCCGGTGAGGGCAGGGTGAAGTGGTTAACCCGCAGATCAATCAGTTTGGCTACGAGCGCGTCAATACGGTGCAGGTGCATCAGCAGGGCTTCTTCGATGGCATCTTGCCGGTTCATGGTGCTTGTCCTGTCCGGGTGGGTGTTGTGTACATGAAGGCTTCGAAGGGCGCGGTTAGCAAGTCAGAACAGCCAGAAATCTCAATAAATAATGGCGTTACCGGGCGCTGTCGGGCTATGGCGGGAGGCATGGGACCCTATGGCGTTGGTTTCACAATCGGAATTTGCCCGGCGCAATGGCTGGTCCCGGCAGTATGTCAGCAAACTAGGAGCTGTTGACGTTTCACATTGGTAACCAGACAAAAGCACAAGCCAGAGCTACGACACTGACAAAGTTTCGCTTTA
>NZ_BAABFL010000010.1:2500-5573 GCF_039540975.1 Kistimonas scapharcae | reverse complement strand
CGTTTTGTGCAAAAACTGTACTCTGTTGCCAAAAGTACGGCCAGCTTGCTCACATTCCCAAGGTTAAGCGGGATTTAAGGAACGTCATGAGAGTTTAAGCACTGCGAGCTGTTTCCGGCCAATATGAGTGACTATTCAGCAAATCAGGAAACAACTTAGAAAATGAGGAATGAGGAGTGAGGAGTGAGGAGTGAGGAGTGAGGAGTGAGGAGTGAGGAGTGAGGAGTGAGGAGTGAGGAGTGAGGAGTGAGGAGTGAGGAGTGAGGAGTGAGGAAATTATAACGGCACATAAAGCAAAAACCCCGACCGCTAATTTCTCGTTAGCGATCAGGGTTTTAAATTAAGGCCTGGCGATGACCTACTCTCACATGGGGAGACCCCACACTACCATCGGCGATGTATCGTTTCACTGCTGAGTTCGGGATGGGATCAGGTGGGGCCAATACTCTATGGTCGCCAGACAAAACTGGTCGAGATCGTGATCTCTCACGCTCTCCGGAATCTGACCGCCAAGGATGACGGAAATGTCAAAAATGCAGGGAGCATTTTTTGACTGAATTCTATTTACTGCGCTCACACTCTCAACGATCTGTGTCGTTGGCGTTCAAATCGCTTTGGCGTTATATGGTCAAGCCGCACGAGTCATTAGTACTGGTTAGCTCAACGCCTCACAACGCTTACACACCCAGCCTATCAACGTCCTGGTCTTGGACGGCTCTTCAGGGACCTCGAAGGTCCAGGGAAGTCTCATCTTGAAGGGGGCTTCCCGCTTAGATGCTTTCAGCGGTTATCCTGTCCGAACGTAGCTACCGGGCAATGCTTCTGGCGAAACAACCCGAACACCAGTGGTTCGTCCACTCCGGTCCTCTCGTACTAGGAGCAGCTCTTCTCAAACTTCCAACGTCCACGGCAGATAGGGACCGAACTGTCTCACGACGTTCTAAACCCAGCTCGCGTACCACTTTAAATGGCGAACAGCCATACCCTTGGGACCGGCTTCAGCCCCAGGATGTGATGAGCCGACATCGAGGTGCCAAACACCGCCGTCGATGTGAACTCTTGGGCGGTATCAGCCTGTTATCCCCGGAGTACCTTTTATCCGTTGAGCGATGGCCCTTCCATACAGAACCACCGGATCACTAAGACCTACTTTCGTACCTGCTCGAGATGTACCTCTCGCAGTCAAGCGCGCTTGTGCCTTTACACTAACCGTACGATGTCCGACCGTACTTAGCGCACCTTCGTGCTCCTCCGTTACTCTTTGGGAGGAGACCGCCCCAGTCAAACTACCCACCACACAATGTCCCCACGCCAGATAATGGCGCCAGGTTAGAACCCCAACATGACCAGGCTGGTATTTCAAGATTGGCTCCACGCAGACTGGCGTCCACGCTTCATAGCCTCCCAGCTATCCTACACAAGTCATATCAAGGTCCACTGTGAAGCTGTAGTAAAGGTTCACGGGGTCTTTCCGTCTAGCCGCGGATACACTGCATCTTAACAGCGATTTCAATTTCACTGAGTCTCGGGTGGAGACAGCGTGGCCATCGTTACGCCATTCGTGCAGGTCGGAACTTACCCGACAAGGAATTTCGCTACCTTAGGACCGTTATAGTTACGGCCGCCGTTTACCGGGGCTTCGATCAAGAGCTTCGCCTAAGCTAACCCCATCAATTAACCTTCCGGCACCGGGCAGGCGTCACACCGTATACGTCCACTTTCGTGTTAGCACAGTGCTGTGTTTTTAATAAACAGTCGCAGCCACCTGGTATCTTCGACCGCCGACAGCTTAAGGAGCAAGTCCCATCACCATCAGCGGCGCACCTTCTCCCGAAGTTACGGTGCCATTTTGCCTAGTTCCTTCACCCGAGTTCTCTCAAGCGCCTTGGTATTCTCTACCTGACCACCTGTGTCGGTTTGGGGTACGGTCGTTTGTAACCTGACGCTTAGAAGTTTTTCCTGGAAGCATGGGATCAACCACTTCAGTCACCTTAGTGACCTCGTCATCAGCTCTCAGCATTATGAAACCGGATTTGCCTGGTCCCACTGCCTACTGCCTTAAACCTGGACAACCATCGCCAGGCCGGCCTACCCTTCTCCGTCACTCCATCGCAGTTACAACCGGTACGGGAATATTAACCCGTTTCCCATCGATTACGTCTTTCGACCTCACCTTAGGGGCCGACTCACCCTGCGCCGATTAGCGTTGCGCAGGAACCCTTGGTCTTCCGGCGAGGGGGCTTCTCACCCCCTTTATCGTTACTCATGTCAGCATTCGCACTTCTGATACCTCCAGCCTGCCTTCCAGCTTGACCTTCATCGGCTTACAGAACGCTCCTCTACCACCCAGCACAGTAAACTGTACTGAATCCGCAGCTTCGGTGTATGGTTTGAGCCCCGTTACATCTTCCGCGCAGACCGACTCGACCAGTGAGCTATTACGCTTTCTTTAAAGGGTGGCTGCTTCTAAGCCAACCTCCTGGCTGTCTGGGCCTTTCCACATCGTTTCCCACTTAACCATACTTTGGGACCTTAGCTGGCGGTCTGGGTTGTTGCCCTCTTGACGACGGACGTTAGCACCCGCCGTCTGTCTCCCGTAATTGCACTCCACGGTATTCGGAGTTTGCATCGGTTTGGTAACCCGGGATGGGCCCCTAGCCGACACAGTGCTCTACCCCCGTGGGTGAGATACGAGGCGCTACCTAAATAGCTTTCGAGGAGAACCAGCTATCTCCGGGCTTGATTAGCCTTTCACTCCGATCCACAGGTCATCCGCTAACTTTTCAACGGTAGTCGGTTCGGTCCTCCAGTTGATGTTACTCAACCTTCAACCTGCCCATGGATAGATCGCCCGGTTTCGGGTCTACTCCCAGCGACTATGACGCCCTATTAAGACTCGGTTTCCCTACGCCTCCCCTATGCGGTTAAGCTTGCCACTGAAAGTAAGTCGCTGACCCATTATACAAAAGGTACGCAGTCACCGTCCGAAAACGGCTCCCACTGCTTGTACGTACACGGTTTCAGGGTCTATTTCACTCCCCTCAACGGGGTTCTTTTCGCCTTTCCCTCACGG
>NZ_BAABFL010000009.1:0-2331 GCF_039540975.1 Kistimonas scapharcae | reverse complement strand
ATCAGCATCTGCCATTTCAGCCATCGGGCTTTTTTTCGTTCCCTGTCACCCCGGATGGGGTTGCCACACCCTAAACAGAATTCTGCCTTCGTGGATATGACATGATTGCACTCATCACAGACTGTTAGGGACACCAGGGATTCCTCTCCATCATGTTGCTTCCTTGGGGGAGCAGTATTCCGGTACTTGGGTACCTCGGTCAACCCACAAACGGCAATGGCCCGTATTGACAGAATCATCCCGCCAGATAACTATACTGGATATAAATACAGGTATGGATGCTTTCGACAATGAAGCCACCTCTGGTCAAGGTAGCGGCCACCTCAGCCCAACACCCCTATTATGCCTGCCCGGCGGCCTGCGGGTTTCCCAGCCCGGCGGCGGATTACCTGGAAGATCGCCTATTCCTGGACCAGCTGCTGGTTGAGCATCCGGCGGCCACCTTTTTTGCCCGGGCGCAGGGGGACTCCATGCTGGGAGCCGGTATCCATGACGGCGACCTGCTGATCATCGACCGTGCCCTGACCGCCCGGGACGGCGACATTATCATCGCCCTGCTGGACGGTGAACTGCTGGTCAAGCGGTTGTACCGGAGGCATGGCCGTGTGGCGCTCCACTCCGAAAACACCGACTATTCACCTATTGCCCTGGACGGCGACGCCACGCTGGATGTCTGGGGTGTGGTTATCCATGTGATTCATCCCCTGCGATGAAACCGGTCATAGCCCTCTGCGACGCCAACAGTTTCTACTGCTCCTGTGAGCGGGTCTTTGATCCGACCCTGATTGGCAGGCCACTGGGTGTTCTCAGCAATAACGACGGCTGTATTGTCGCCCGAACCCCGGAGCTGAAAGCCCTCGGCGTGGCCATGGGCACACCGGCGTTCAAGGTGCGGGATTGGCTGGAGCAGGGCGTGATTGACCTTCGCAGCTCCAACTATGCGCTGTACGGGGATATGTCGTCACGGTTCATGACCGTGCTGGAGCAGTTCAGCCCGAAGGTGGAGGTGTACTCCATTGATGAGGCGTTTGTGGATCTGGCGGGTTTTCCGGCAGACCAGCTTCAGGGCATTGGCGCTGACATCAAACAGCGGGTGCAGCAGTGGACAGGCTTACCTATCGGTGTTGGCATCTCCACCACCAAGACTCTTGCCAAGCTGGCGAACTATGCCGCCAAGCATTACCCGGCCACCGGTGGTGTGGTGGATCTTACCGACCCTGTACGTCAACAACGATTGATGGATATCACACCGGTGCAGGAGGTCTGGGGCGTCGGCAACCGGATTGCCAAACGGCTGGAGCAGCAGGGTATCAGAACGGCGGGAGCGCTCAGCCGCTGTAAGCCAGCATGGATACGCAAGACGTTTTCAATCGTGCTGGAGCGCACCGTCTGTGAGCTTCAGGGCGAGTCCTGCATACCCTGGGAAGAGGAAACCACCGGCAACAAGCACCAGATTATCTGCTCGCGCAGTTTCGGACAGGCGGTCACCGCCTTTGATGACCTGCATGCGGCACTGGTGAGTTTCGCCTCCCGCGCCTGTGAAAAGCTGCGGACACAGGGCAAGTTTGCCCGGGAGGCGATGATTCTGATCCGCACCGATCCATTCCGGGACGCGCCGCAGTACAACGCCAACCTGTCCCTCAGTCTGCCGGAGCCCACCTGCGACACACGTCGCTGGCTGCAACTAATAAGACCGGGGCTGGAGAAAATCTATCGGGAAGGGTTCGGGTATCGCAAGGCGGGGTTTATGTTGGTGGATCTCTGTGACGGTGCCGGTTTCCAGGCTGACCTCTGGAGCGCACAGGTGCTACCGGAAATGCCGGCCATGATGCAGGTGGTGGACGCCATCAACCGCCGCTACGGGAAACGGACCCTGAAACCGGCAGCAGCAGGATTAACGGAAAGACCGTGGCATATGGCGCGGAAGCTGCTGAGCCCGCGCTATACCACGTGTTGGGAAGATGTGATGAAAGTCGGTGCCGGTCGCTAGGGTTTTCAGAACGGGATGTCGTCATCAAACGAGTCAAAGCTGGCGGGTGCATCCTTCTCTTTTTTGACCGGTGTATTGTTTTCATCTGGATCGCCGGTCGATGAAGGTGCTGAGGGTGCAACTGCTGGAGGATTACCGGCAGTGGGAGAAGACGCAGGTGTTGGGGAGGTGGCAGGGGCGTGATGGGTGTTCATGGCATCCGACCGGCTATCGAGCATCTGCATCTGGCCGCTGAAGCCGTCGACCACAATTTCCGTAGTATAACGGTCTGTCCCCTGTTGATCCTGCCATTTACGGGTTTGCAGCTTGCCTTCGATGTAAACCTTCGACCCTTTGCGCAG
>NZ_BAABFL010000008.1:0-13960 GCF_039540975.1 Kistimonas scapharcae | reverse complement strand
TCTTTTCCGACATGCTCACACACCTTAATAGGGTTTCAAGATTACCCTTGTTTGTGTGTCCGGAAAACTATAACCACTTCACTGTTTTCATGCAGCAAGCGCGTTGTGCAGTAAAAATATAATCGCAAAAATAGTTTGTGCTATTCAGGTATCAATATTAGTAAGCAATACCGATGCGTTCTTTTTTATAGGTGTTTTTTTCAGCTTCATCAATGAGTGCAACGGCAAAATCCTGTACAGAGACCCTGCTGTTTCCATCGTTGTCGATCAGCAACTGATCGCCACCGGTACGGTATTGACCTGTGCGCTCCCCCGGGAATATCTCTGCTGCCGGACTGACAAATACCCAATTCAGGGTACTCTCACTCGCTTTGAACAGGGCAAGTGCTTCGCCTTGTGCTTTGGCTTCAGGCTGGTACTCTGCCGGAAATTCGGGTGTGTCAATCAGTGCAACGCCTGGTGCAACTTCCAGGCTGCCTGCCCCGCCGACCCACAGTAATCGGTTTATGCCGCAGGCAGGCAGTTCTTCAAGTAGCCGTCTGGCTGTGTTGGGGACGATGTCATGGTTGCCCTTGGCGCGACCGCCAATTGCGGCGATGACAACGTCAGCACCCTGAACAGCATTCGTCATACTTTCCTGTGAGAGCAGGTCCAACGTGCGCGTTTCTACGTTGTTCTCGTCATCAGCATTGTTGGTTGTACGGCTGATTGCGATTACCTGGTGGCCACGAGTCAGTGCTTCTTGCTTGATGGTGGAACCAATCCACCCTGTCGCACCCAGAACGGCAATTTTCATGTTTCTCTCCATGCCCGTGTTTATGGTGAGGCAAGTATTTTCATTTTTCGGGCTGTAATAAATGACGAAAAATGAACATAGTTGTTTCATGAAATGAAACAGTTGTTGAGAGAGTCGAGTGGATAAGTTTGAAGCGATACGTAGTTTTGTAGAGGTCGCACAGACGGGTAGTTTTACACAGGCTGCTGAACAGTTAGGCCTGAACAGGGCAAAAGTCACACGCCATGTACAGGAGCTGGAAGACTGGTTTAACCTGCGGTTGTTAAACCGCACCACGCGCAGTGTGAGCCTGACGCCGCCAGGCCATGATGTATTGTTGTCTTGCCAGCGTATTCTGAATGATGTGGCCGGACTGGAAAATCTGGCACAGTACCATACGGAAGAGCTGGTGGGTGAGATTCGCATAGCTTCCCCGGTCGGACTCGCCCAGGGGCTGCTTTACGATGTGCTTGACGCGTTCTCCAAAAAACATCCGAATGTTGTTTTCCAACTGTTGTTATCAGATAAGAATGCACAGTTGGTCGATGAGCGTGTTGATATTGCCTTACGGTATACCGATAAACCGGATGAAAACCTGATTGGACGACACCTTCTGCATATTGAAAGTGCCATCTGTTGTTCGTCAGACTATTTGAAACAACACGGTGATATTTCCCATCCCGATGATTTGCAGGATCACAATTGCCTGATTCATATCGATCAGGATCAATGGTGTTTTATCCAGAATCAACAGCCGCTCATTGTAGCCGTGAGCGGCTCAATCCGTTCCAATGAGCTGGGGATTATCGTACATGCAGCAATGAACCATTTGGGGGTCGCTTATTTACCCTGTGATCTGGCGAACAAGTACCTGAAGGATGGTCGGCTTGTTCAGGTGCTTAAGGAGGTGCCGTTGCCTGTCATGTCGCTATGGGCGCTCTATTTGTCGCGGAGTTATCAGCGGCCAGCGATCAGGGCTTTCATTGATTATCTGGCTGACCGGTTGAGTGAAGATGTTTGCGTTCCTGGGTGATTTACCCTTTGATAGGGTGCAAAAGGTAGCATGAGGTATTTAAATAGAATTAACCATTGCTGCTGATATGAATGAAGGTTGACTGTTCATGGAAGAACATGAAAGTAACGGTTGCTTTGTCCTGTCGTCCACATGGTTGAGCACTCTTCCATGCTCTCTTACAAGTAAACTAGCAATAAAAGAGCAGTATTGACCAATAAAACTACCACCAAGATAAAAAAACAAAGTAAAAAATGGTTTTAAAGAAGGTGCTATTTCTTTGATCGATTCATTGGAGTATACATAAGGTAATGTTTTTTATATAAAAAACAAAGATAATCAAAAAGGCAACGGGCATAATTATTGTAAAAATACCGGGCATAGGCGCCTCATTGATAAAAGGTATTGGCTTGATCAAGACGCATGCCTTAATTCATTTTCGCAGCATTCTATCAATCGGGTGATGGCAACACCACTCTTGAGGGCTGTTGCAAACGTTGGTTGTCTTTTACAGACCAGTGTTGAACATGTGCAGGTCGTAGAGGAATGCACTACCTATCAGTTTACTGGAAGGTACCAGCAGAAAGCCAATTCCGTAAAATTGATCGTTGTGGACTTTTGTTCGATCCAATAATGAATTACGAGAGCATAGTGAGTATTGCATAGGCGCTAAGCCGGATATCCTGTTGATCACGCGTAATGACCGGGTTATTCAACACTTCTGAAGCTATTTTTTTTATTTTATCTGTATAGGCTTGCAACAGGCTTGGATTGACTTTGTTGCTCTCAGTCATGATTAATATCTCTAAAAGTCTTGTCATTGAATAGTGTTGTTCACCTCTAACAAAATCACGAATACATTTGTCCAAGTGTTGGGGAGGGATGGGTTTACTTGGTTTTTCTTTGTGTGATTTAATCAATGGCTCAATCAAACCTATGGGTAATGTGGGCGTATTTTCAAGTAACCATTTTCGAGCCGGCATTCTGAATTCATCAAATAGGGTATATAAATTAATGTTCTGCAGCTTCTCATTATTCAGCCCAATACCTTGAAGCTGTAATGGTTCTTGCGTTGTTAAGGCTTTTAGTGTTTCTCGAATCAGCCCGGTTTCATTTTCTGGTTTCAGTATGCGCCAAATTTCATGTATAAGGTGGAAGGAGGGGGCATGTGATGTACTCACATATTGTTGGTAAATCTCTGGGTTTTGGTGAACGCCTTCTGGTAAGCCTTTTAGTAGCAGACCCTCTCGGTCACTGACAGAAATGGTATCTAATAGATACCTGGCTTCTTCAGGTATTGGCCGGTAATGAATCAAAAAATCAAGGAAATGTAGAATTTCCTCCCTGTTTTGGGGCTCTATCGGTTGTCCTTTAGGTAAACTTCTTAAAATTATGTCAGCAAGTAAGGCTTTTTGTTCATGAGTATCCGTAAATATTAATGTTGTCATCCAGGAGGTTATAATCTCTGTAATTTTTTCGGGCTTGCTGATGTGATCAATAATTACATCAGCATGGTTGGCCAGTTCCAGGGATCGCAAGGGCATTGCAACTAGCAGAGTGCATAACTCTTCCTGAGTTTCGGTATCTAAGTCGGTTTCTCCTTCGCGTAGTTTACTGATCAGATTATCCATTTCAACAATGGCACATGATTTCCAGTCATCAGCAATGGCCCGCTCAATGGCGCGCTCGACATCACTTCTATTGCAGGAAGGGAGGACTTTGGGCGTTTCCATGATTGGGATGATTGGGGAGACGGCTACCCCCTGCCATTGGCTAATCCACTGGTTTAGCAGATCTGCTACATTTTGGAATGTAGGTTGGGTTAAAGGATCTGCCTCTGCTCTGTTATGGAGTGTTGCTAAGAGCCTTTGCAGTTTGTCTATGCCATAACTCAAAAGCAGATTGGTAAAGTAGTTGTCACGTCGACTAAATGGATCATTGCATCGTTCAGATAATGCCTGTGAATAAAGTAAAAGGTAATCGGTTTTTTCATTGGGCAATTCAAACAGTCCCTGCTCTTTGAGATCGTATAATCGTAATGCAACAGTAAGTGGATCTTGGGTAAGAGCCTTTCGTATTTTATCTTCTCCGACTACTGGATCAGCATCACAACCGAATCCAAGATACTGAGTGATTCCCTGATAAAGAACGCTTTCGCCTCCAGCCAAAGGGGTTGGCATATGAACAAAACGGCAGCTGCGATATTTTAATAGAGGGTTAATTACCTTCCCTTTCTTTTGCTGCAACAGAAGCCAGTGAATCAATTCACACTGGGCTTTGACCTGTCCCTTTTCTGCAGCTGTCAGCAGCTGTTGTGTGACATCAATAGCTATGTTTGTACGTGGTTGGATGCCATGGTGCCATGTGAGTATTGCCAGATGGTAAGCAGACTGACATTTGAACCACATGTCAGCAGCATCTTTGAGCTTGCCCAGTGACAATAGCTTGAAGCCAACCGAATGCTGATAATGCATGCCAAGCGACATGATTTTACTGGATGATGCAAGGTTACTAAACAGATCTGCGTGCCTGTCATCTTCAATTAAAACGCGAATAAAAAGATAATGGGGAGACTCTTGATCTAAAAATACTGTTTGTTGAGCTAAGACATCATCAGTGATCAATGACGATTCATAGGCATACCATAGCAGTATGGATTTTTCTTCATCATCGAGCGCTCTGCCTCTCAGAGTTTCATCAAGGAATGATTCCATGTTGCTTTTGTTGCTCTCAAGTTGATATATGAAAAACCTTACAAAATGTTTGCTTTCTTTGTTTCTGATTTTGATTTTTCTTATTTTTGAAATGCATTGCTCCTTGCTTTGCATGTCACCATGAAAGAATATTTTTAATATTGTTCTTGGGTGGTATAGCCTGATGTTATGTATGAAATATTGAAAGCGAAATTCTGCTTTGGTTTCACATGAATTTCCTGCCCAAAAATATAGGTCGCTCTCTTCCTCGGATAGACCATGTCTATTTCTGAGCATCTGTTCAGGTTTTTTAACTAATAAGGCTGTTTTCTGTTTCTCCATTTTTTCAATAGCGTTCTTCATTGATCGACTGGTTTTGTTAGTGTGGTTTTGGTAATAATTATTTGTTGCCCATAGCAACTGACTCTCTAATGTGAATTTGATTTCATTTAGTGAGCTTAAGTATTTCTCTAGTTTTTTCTGTAATAGTGATAGTATTTCAGTACTGCTCTCCATAGGTAATAATGTAAACCATTTGGTCACTAGCCTGACAAGTGTTGCCGGATCAAATTCATGTTCAATAGTGAGTCTTTTAAGGTTTTCGATAATGTCATCAATCGATTCAGCTGCTTGTATTTTTGGCATAATATGATGATGTTTCATATAGGCGTTGTAACTTGAATGGATAAAAGGTAATTTTGCCATTTCATCAATAGTATGCGCTTCTTGGAAAGACGCAGGATGATCAGTTAGGGAACGCTTCATTCTCAATAGGTATGCCTGTAATGTTGAATGGTGAGGTGTTCCGGTTGTGCTTTTATCTAGTGCATTGTTCACTAAAATCATTAGTTGGTTGATGGTTGAATGCGCCAGTGTAATAGAAAGCATATGCTGTTTTGTAATGGTCAAATTACAGCGTTCTATAAGCGTTTGACACATGTCAGGGCTAATATGCCAATAAGAATAATTGAGAAAGTTACAGGCCGTTTCTACCCAGCCGTTAAGCAAAGAAGGATCTTTGCTTTCTTGCATATGTTCCCATACAGACATGAACTGATTGAATCGATAATGGGTTTCCAGAGGATGGGCTGATACCGTACGGATTGATGATAACTGCTGATAATAATCAGGCAAGCCAGCTCGTCTGATCTGGTAGCCTTCTGGAACTTTTTCTTTCCATGATTTAGACCTTCGCTTTAGGAATGGGTCTTCTAAATCCCATGCTTGCTCATAGTAGTGACAGGCTTCCATAGGATTATCTTGCAGTATTTTTTCTTTGGCCAGACTATTGAGGTTGTTTATATTGTCGCATTTCGGCTTACCTGTAGCGTGAGATAGTTCAATGCATAATAAATAGCATTGTTCCGGTTTCCGGCTGTGTAACCCACACATGTGTAGTTGATGGAAAAATGCTCCCATTCCAGGGTGCTTCCACCATGCCCGAAAATCCAGTGAGGGGGTATCAAGTAGCCTATCTACTAGCACAGTATCGTCTATCGTAGCGGTTGCATCTGACATTACCAGCATATGAAAGTAGGTGGAGAGTGCGTTTTTTTGTTCCGCTGTTTCTATTAATTTTCCATCACCTTTTCCATGTTTGAGTACCTGAGCACAGTGCAGGTATGTGAGTGCTGCAGGGTCTTGGGTGTATTGACAGTCAGTCAATATTCGGACTGTGCTTTCTGGCAGGGGGCGAACAGGTTCTCTGCCAATTTTACGTAGATTGTCCATTTCGAATATCGATTTAAATCCTGCATATAACAACAAATCACGCGTTTCTGGATTAGCCTGAATTGTGAGGTCATTCAGTAATTGTGTCGCATTACTATTCATTTCGGTAAGACGTTGTTTTTGTCTATTACCTTTTGCGCTATCACTCTTAGGTTTAATGCTTTCCAAGTGAAAGCTGTATAGGCTGTATGCTAAATCCGGATATTCTGAAAAATGTGGTTTAGGGGCTTGAATAAATGGTGTGACATATTTGTGTGGCAGATCTTTGTGCGTTCTGGCAAGTTCACTTAGCAAGTGAATGGCAGCCAAAAAATTTTGTTGTGCTAGCTGGTTGAGTGTCTCGATAGTACTTGTTGCGGAATCATCACGAGCCAAGGCACATGTCACTTGCCAAAACTGATAGACGTTTTCAACAAACGGACTGTTTTGCTTTTCATCGGGATGTGTATGGAGTTCTTCCAGGTAGTTTCTTGCCTCGTCATACTCTGGAGCTCCAAAGGCTTCACTCGTGTAGATGAAGGGAATTAATAGTTGGATTTCGGGATAGGGTTGTGCACGCAGAAATTTAACCAGTTCATTTTTTTCATGATTAAAGTCTGTAGTGTTGCGTAACTTGACCAGTTTAACCATTTTATTAATGGCAACTTCATGGTAGTCCATTGGTGATGGCAGTTGGGTGTTGTCCTGTGCCATATCCGAAAGGTGTCTTGAGGCTTCGGCTGGAAAGAAATTGACGTCGGTTGATAGTGTATCGGGGCATGATTCACTGAATAACAAGGCTTTTATAAGAAGCTGTCTGGCTCTCTGGCTACCAGCATCAGCAGCCCATCGCCAGCAAAACAGCATTAATTTGCTGTTGGTGGGTAGGGGGCCAGTGTCATCGCTGGCAGCATAGGCGATATCTAGCAGCCAGTTAATGAAGTCTTCAGAGTCTGCTGCAGGCAAATGTAGGCAGGAGGTCATATCCTGCATAATATGGCAAAGAAAAATAACACTATTTAAATATAGGATGAGATTATTTGCCTCTGGATTGCTTGATAAAATATTAACAAGAGTGATGGCTGTTTTTAGCGCTTCTTTAAATTTCTTGTCCTTATAGAGTGTTAATACTTTTGCAATATTGCTTTCAAAGCGAATGAGCTCATCAGGTGTTGTTACGGGTTTGTTTTTCCCAATTTCAAAGCCGCTTTGGTTAACAACAGATAGAATAGGTCTTGTTATTTCTCCTGGCACAGTGATGTCGTAATAACTCAGCCATGATGGGTTCCTCGGTCTTGATTGTCTGAATATGGGTATCCAGTTCATTGGCGTGGACTCATTGATAGTCATGCTGGCGGATGTGTCAGTACTTTGAGCTTTTGGCGCCGATGCTGAGTAATGTGGGTTTAGTCCTGTTGCTTGCATGATTAACGTCAGTCCTTTTGGATAAATAGTGCCTGCTTCTGACAGGAGTAGACAGGTTTGATGTGGCAGAGTTCAAAATTTCTAATATTCGATAATTGCTAGCTGTTTTTTCGTAGAGCCAGTACAGGCTGGCTGAAAGAGAGGGGGATCTGGCGCAAGTTGAGAAACAATGATAACAGGGTCTTGCGAAATGAGGTCAGTTGGGTTTGGTTTTCTGGTCGTTTGATTGTTGGTTCCGTATGGCAGGAAGGATCGGGGGAAAGAGTGGCAGAATGCCTCATAGAAGCATTCTGCTACAGAGGGCAGTAGTCTATTACAGGCCTGTGCTGAACATATGCAGGTCGTAGAAGAAGATACGCCCCATCAGTTCACTGGCCAATACCAGTACGAAGCCAACAGCAGGCTGGCGAACGCCGGTGTTGGAGCCGCGCATGGCCGGTACGATCCACAGGCTGACACCCAGGAACAGCAGGGCAAAGCGGGCGGCCAGCAGGCTGTGATGGTAGTCCTTCACCATGAACGGATCGATCGCTGTGGACAGCTGACCCAGCCAGAACAGGTAAAGCACAAAGCCGGTGGCAATCACTGCCAGGGCAATCAGTCCGATGGTGGACAGTGCCTTGTCAGCATGACGCGCAAACAGGCCCATCCGGTCAGACTGGCTGCGGACCAGTACCGCTGCACCCATCACACCCAGCACCACAGCCGGCATCACAAACTGGAAAACGGTCCAGTCGGTGTTCCAGGTGGGCACGGTGGCCAGGGTGTAGACGTTGGCAATTGCCAGCAACAGGGCAACACCCAGTGCCATGGCGCCCAGCAGTACCAGGCGGTGCAGGGCTGGCAGGATGTTCAGCAGGGTGGCAGCGATAAAGGTAAACGCCACACCGCCAAACAGGCTGGTGGTCAGGATCTCAACGCTCAAAGGCGAGAGGTGTTCCAAACCGAAGATGACATTGAATGCACGCAGCGGCTGGCCCAGGTGGGTACCCGCGGCCAGACCTGCCACACCGAGGATCACCAGTGAGGCGATCTGCAGCCGACTCAGCAGCTGCAGGCGGTCGCGCTGACCAAAGCTGGCGAACTGCAGGCAGCCCAGCACCAGGAAGATACCGACCGCGCACTGCGCCAGAACGGTGAAGAAAACCAGGGATAATTCGTGCATGATTACACCTCCCGGACATTCAGGATGCGGCCGGTGGTATCACCGGTCGGGCGTGCGTGGCGGTTGGCCTTGATGACCAGGTTCGGTTTGGTCATGCCGGAATCCGGCAGCGGCGCTATGTCGGCACGGTCGCCGTACTTGGCACGCAGCTCGTCAATGGGGCCAAACTCCAGCGCACGCAGCGGGCAGGAACTGACACAGATAGGCTGCAGACCCTGTTCCACACGGTCGAAGCAGCCGTCGCACTTGGTCATCAGCTTCTTCTCGGGATCGAACTGGGGCGCACCGTACGGGCAGGCCATTTCGCAGTAACGACAGCCGACGCATACCTCGGCATTCACGGCCACCAGACCATCCTGTTCCCGCTTGTGCATGGCGCCGGTGGGGCAGGCCTTGGTACAGGCAGGCTGGTCGCAATGGTTACAGCTGATGGATACGTGATAGGCGAACACGTCCTGGTTCCAGGTGCCGTCTTCGTTCTGTACCCAGCTGCCGCCACCGTATTCATAAATACGACGCCAGTTCACCCCGATATCCAGATCATTGTCGTCCTTGCACGACAGCTCACAGGTTTTGCACCCGGTACACCGGGTGGTATCGATATAGAATCCGTATTGGGTCATGGTTCAGTTCTCCGTCATGCCTTGGCAATTTCCACCAGATTGGAATGCTGGGGGTTGCCCTTGGCCAGCGGTGAAGGACGTTGGGTAGTCAGGGTGTTCATACAGGCGCCACGGTCGATGCCGTTGCGGTCCGGGGCGTACCAGCTGCCCTGGCCCATGGCGACAACGCCGGGCATGATCCGCTCGGTGACCTTGGCGGCCACACGGATTTCACCGCGGTCGTTCCAGACTTGCAGCATGTCACCGTCGTTAATGCCGCGTGCCTGGGCGTCGATGGGGTTGAGCCAGACTTCCTGACGGTTGGCGTCACGTAATACATCTACGTTGCCGTAGGTGGAGTGGGTGCGTGCCTTGTAGTGGTAGCCGAACATCTGCAGCGGATACTGCTTGCTGTGAGGCGCTTCGTGACCTTCCCAGGAAGATGCATATTCCGGCAGTGGTCGGATGATGTCGCCGTCTTTGAGCGTCCAGGTTGCGGCAATCTGGGCCAGCTGTTCGGAGTAGATCTCGATCTTGCCGGACGGAGTCGCCAGCGGATTGGCTTCCGGGTTCTCGCGGAATGCACGGTATTCGACGTGTGGTTCTCCCGGGTTGGTCTGTTTGACGATACCCATTTTGCGGAAGGTGTCGAAATCCGGCAGTTCCGGGTTGATCTTCCGGGACTCGGCATAGATAAAGCGCAGCCAGGCTTCCTGGTCGCGACCTTCAGTGTACTGAGCTTCCACGCCCAGTCGCTTGGCGACACCGGTACACATGTCATAGACCGAGCGGCATTCGTGCAGCGGCTCGACGGCAGTGTCACAGAAAATGGCGTAACCCATGTTGCCGCAGCTGCCGTTGGTGGAGAAGTCCGGCTGTTCTGCTGCAGTCAGGTCAGGCAGCAGGATGTCCGCATAACGGGCGCTGGCCGTCATGTGGTTTTCGATGACCACGATCATTTCGCACTTTGTGTCATCCTGCAGGATTTCGTGGGTGCGGTTGGTGTCGGCGTGCTGGTTAATGATGCAGTTGCCGGCGTAGTTCCAGATGAACTTGATCGGCGCCTTCAGACGGTCAGCACCACGGATTCCGTCGGTCAGGGCGGTCATCTCGTCGTGGCGATGGATAGCGTCGGTCCACAGGAACATGGGGATGGACGTGGTGACCGGATTGCTCAGGGTCGGGAAGCTGGCGAACGGAATGCCCCAGCTGCCTTCACGGGCGCCGGTGCCGCCGCCGGGAATGCCGACGTTGCCGGTCATGATCGCCAGCATGCAGATGGCGCGGCTGGCCTGTTCGCCGTTGGTGGTGCGTTGAACGCCCCAGCCCTGCATGACGTTACAGGGTTTGGTGCTGGCGATCTCACGGGCCAGGCGAATGATGGTTTTCTCGGGTACTGCAGTGATACGCGCAGCCCATGCCGGGGTCTTGGCGGTGCCATCCGGGCCGTTACCGAGGATGTAGGAAACCCAGGAGGAACCCTTCGGTGCAGACGCTGGCAGGCTGTCTTCGTCGTAACCGATGGTGTAACGGTCGATGAATGCTTTGTCCACCAGGTTTTCGGTGATCATGACCCAGGCCATACCGGCTACGAGGGCGGCATCAGTACCGGGGCGCAGGGGTACCCATTCATCATTGCCGCTCAGCACGGAATCCGTCATGCGCGGATCGAAAGTGATCATCCGGGCATTGCTGCGAGCACGGGCTTCAGTCATCTGGTAAACGACACCGCCGCCACTCATGCGGGTTTCTGCCGGGTTATTACCGAAGTTGACGATCAGCTTGGTGTTGACGATATCAGACGAGCAGTTGCTACCGACCCAGCTGCCACCGAACAGGTAAGGCAGGCCAACGGTGATCTGTGCGGTACTGTAGTCACCAAAGTGGTTCAGGTAACCGCCCCAGCAGTTCATCAGGCGGGCGATAGGTGTAGCCGCCGGTGGCCAGGATTTGGAGACGGTGCCACCCAGCGTACCGGTGCAGTAGTTCAGGTAGATGGCTTCGTTGCCATACTGCTGCTTGATGCGCTTGAGATTGTCCGCGATGGTGTCAAACGCTTCATCCCAGCTGATACGTTCGAACTTGCCTTCGCCACGGTTGCCGACCCGCTTCATGGGGTACTTCAGACGATCCGGGTTGTAGACCCGGCGGCGGAAGGAGCGACCGCGCAGGCAGGCGCGCACCTGGTGGTTGCCGTATTCGTCGTCACCGGTGTTGTCGGTATGGGTCGCGACAATAACACCGTCCTTGACCTGGTGGCGCAGGGCGCAACGGGAACCGCAGTTCACCGTGCAGGCAGACCAGACGGAACGCACCGCTTCGCGTTTTTCCGCAGGGGTGGTCTCTGGTGTGTTGGCCAGCGCGCGCAGCGGCAGGCTGTTGCCCGCGACAATGGCAGCGCTGCCGGCAGCGGCGCCCCATTTCATAAAATTACGGCGCTTCAAGGGGGACAGAAGCACCTTGTCCAGTAAATTCTTCATGCAGTCTATGGATTGCTCTCAGGGAAGAACGGGCTTTTCAGAAAGTTTCAAGTCAATCAGGAATGTCCGCAGTGATTTGTTGTAGCAAAGGGGCGGATATCAGTTCATTCCACTGCGCATGATACCCGTAAGAAAGTCAGGGGATTTTGACCTGTGGCAAAGAGGTGAAGTGTTACATCATTAAACCTTAAAATGCATATGACTCTTGTTTGCTCTATCACTTCAGATTTAAAGGATTTCTGTATGGTAAGCTAGGTAATCCATAATGCCCGGTGGTGTTCCAGGCTTTGGTGGCGAATATTTTTTAAAAACATCAAGCGCAATGGGGGAGTGTACACAGTATAAATTCATGACGCGTTTTCCCATCTGTTTTCGGCAAATAAATCGGCACCTGTCTGCTAATGACATATCATTTGGGGATATGTTTGGAAATTTGAGCCATTGATTAAAAAGTCTGAAAACACCTTGATATTGTTTTCTTTGACGACACTGGTCTTTCTCTAAATATTTATTATCAAGTATCGCCCATCTATGTTCATCGATTGTATTTGGTGAAATGCCCAAGTTTAAAAGCAAAGCACAAAGAGGAGTGTGTTGTTTATAGTAAGCTCTGGATAATATATGGTCCGTTCCGCCGGCTTTTCTAGTGAAAGCTCTGGAAAATATATCGTCCGTTCCGTAGGCTTTTCTAGTGAAAGAAGCGCCGGCCTCTATCAGCATTGCAGCTATATTGATTGAGGTGTTTTTCTCAATGGCAAACAGCGTGCTTTCTCCGCCATGGTTTGGGTTAGCTCCTGCATTCAGCAATAATGAAACGATATCCTCATGGTTTTTAGCGGTTGCAGCCCAAAGAGGTGTTGAATATGTATAGTCTTCTGGAAGATTGGGGGGGTCATAGAAGATAAAATCTGTAGGGGTGACCCCATCGTGATAATTTTCTTTAAGATATTTCAGTAATGCTGGGGTCATGGTGATCGATTTGTTGACTTTTGCTCCTTTGTCTATAAGTGCTTTTGTGACATGGATATTGTTGTGATATGCAGCTGCTTTGAGGGGGAATGATACAGTCTTTTCGTGTTCAGCTTCTATGTCAGCATTGGCTTCAATAAGCATCATGGCCGCTTCTGTATTATTGAAGTCGATTGCATATAAAAGGGGCGAGCGAGCGCCAGCATAAAGAGGCTGATCGAGTGATGTGATGTTGCGATGGATTATGTGTCTTAAAACAGTGTTGCTGAATCGTTTTGTGGCCATCCCTAACATATAGGTAAAGTCATCGTGCGGGTTGTTTTTTTTATATAAATCGGTTAATAAGATACAAGCTATTTTATCATCCCACTGATAACGTATAGATGCCCTTAAGGCTCTTTGAGGAGCATCATCTTTTATATCATAGTGTCCTGCTCTTGCTAGTAGAGTGGCCATGGCTTCCAGTTCCTTGACTTTGCTGGGCGGCTGCCACCAAAAGCCTTGTTCCAATACGGAACTTAGCGGAGTACTCTTCCATCCGGATCCGGCTTCAATGTTTTTGGCGCCGGCTAATACTAGGGAACCTGCGATTAAGTCCCCAATAATAAGCTAATCTCCACTCAGCCCTTGCCNCCATTATTGAGCCTCATTACCCCAAACCCGGTAATGGGCGTAGACCTTACCCGTTATCCACCATGCTCCGAATACACTGCCTTCAACAGTGGTACAGCCTCAGCGATCCGGCCATGGAAGATGCCCTTTATGAAATTGCGTCCATGCGATTATTTACCGGATTATCTCTGGATAAAGCGATTCCTGATCGCACAACCATTATGAACTTTCGACACCTGCTGAAAGCTCACAATCTGGCCCGGGCTATTTTCACGGACGTCAACCAATGGCTGACAGAGTCTGGTATCGTTTTGAAAGAAGGCTCACTGGTCGATGCCACGATCATCGAAGCGCCGACATCCACAAAGAATCAGACAGGGCAGCGAGATCCCCAAATGCACCAGACAAGAAAGGGTAATCAGTGGTATTTCGGAATGAAGGCGCATATTGGTGTCGATGCCCGTACAGGTTTGACCCATAGTCTGGCGACAACAGCCGCCAATGAACATGACCTTAA